>CALPQG020000270.1 GCA_943325655.2 Bifidobacterium breve
TATCGATTTTGTTGGCAAGTAAAACTTGAAAACTCGATTACATGAATACTTGAAAACTCATTTAAAAACATCCCTATGAGAAAAGTTGAAGTTTGTTTAAGTCCTGAGTTGATTCATTTGTTTGATTTGAAGGGCAAAATTGTGGTGGTTACAGACATTCTTCGTGCTACGTCTTGTATGACTACAGCTTTAGCTCATGGTGTTAAATCCATCATTCCTGTAGCCAGTTTGGATGAATGTCGTGCCTTGGGAAAACAAGGTTATGTGACTGCTGCCGAAAGGGATGGGAAAAAAGAAGAAGGTTTTGATTTGGGCAATTCTCCATTGAGCTATATGGACCCAACATTAATAGGCAAAACCGTAGCAGTTACTACTACGAATGGTACGCAAGCCATTGTGAAATCTGCTGCGGCACATGAAATTTTAATAGGTTCTTTTTTGAATTTGGATGCCATTTGCAACTATTTGTTAAGTCAGTTTCAGGATGTGGTTATTGTTTGTTCGGGTTGGAAAGGGCACTCGAATATGGAAGATACTTTGTTTGCCGGGGCGGTTGGTGTGGTGTTAAGAAATAATGGATACTTGTCACAGCAAGACAGTACCGACATGGCTATTTATTTGTACATCCTGGCCGAAAAAAATCTGGAAGCATTTTTAGCGAATTGTTCGCATGCCCGTAGGCTCCAAAACTTAGACATCACTGATGATATTGCTTTTTGTTTGACCCTGAATAAATATGATGTTGTTCCGGTGATGGAAAATGGCAAGTTGGTTTCTAAGCAGAAAGTGGTGGTTTAGTTGTTGTATTCAAACGTCAACGGATCCTCAAATTCAAACTTATAATCCAATGCCTTTACTATTTTCTCCGCATTTACAATTTTAAAAGGAGCTTGGTCATTCATTAAAAATTGAGGTGGAATGGCATTGAATCTGGTAGCCAGTGTTGTATAAAATTCTTTTTTTGTCGGATGCAATGGCGCACAAACATTAAAGGTGTCATCGTAAAGTTGTTTCGTAACGGTTTCACAAAGTATATTCACCGCATCCTTTTGATGGATAAGATTCACTGGAACATTCCCTCCTTCAACATTCATTTTCCCTTCAAAAAACTTCAATAAATTCCTAGTTCCTCCCACCAATCCGCCATAACGAAGTATGGTAATGTGTTTGTTTGGAATGGCTTTGAGAAGGTCCTCGGCCAAGGCTAACTTTTGATTGTGGGCTGCTATGGCATTGGAAACTTCATTTTCAAAAGCTTCCTGGTTGTGCTCATAGTATACAGAAGTAGCACTGACATAGATGATATGCGAAACGCTAGATTTCTCAAGAAACGGCAACAATGACTTGATTTGATTCGGATGAAAATCAAGGCTTGAAGCTTTTCCAGGAGGAATATTGATGACTAAAGTATCGGCGTTTAAAAAATCTTGTACTGTATTTGTGTTATTTATTTCAGGACTTAATTGAAGTAAATAGGGTAGAAGTGATTTACTTTGAAAGTATGCGAGTTTGGATTCCGTTGTAGTACTTACTTTTACCACATATCCTTTTTGTCGTAACTGAACCGCACTTGGAAACCCCAACCAGCCACCACCCAGAAATGCAATTGTGTTGGACGTAGGTAAGTCAGTTTTCAAATGGTTAATTTTGGTTATATAGAATGATGTGAAAATGATTGGAGAATGCTGTATTTTCTCCTCTTTTTCCTTTTGTTTACTTTCACAATTTATTTTTCCTCTTTGAATGGGTGAAAAATCAATTATATATCATTTAGTTTACCAGTGTTAATTACCTGTATGTCAGCTGTGTTGAGGTAGTCTTTGATTTTAAGTAAATTGGAAATTTTGATTGTCCCAATAACATAACTAAAATCTTTACCATAATACCTTTCCGTAATTTTCTCGAACTGGAACTGGTTTAAATTATGCTCCTCGTAATACCTCAGGTAGATTTCAATAGGCAAATCTGTGGTATAGCTTAACTTGTTTTCCTGGTAATGTTTTTTATAGCCATATTTATAATCGTACATATTGGCCGAAATGTCGGAAAATATAGCCGAGCCAGTTGGGTGTCCGCCAGCGCCTTTCCCCTGGAAGAATTGCTTGTCTGAAAATGCTGCTTCAACTACCACTGCATTGTATTCATATTCCACATTATAAAGTTGTCTGTCTTCCGTAACAAATTCAGGGAGTACAAACATCGCTACTTTGTCGTCACCAACTTTTCTAACCGTTGAAATCAATTTGATTTTATAGCCTTTTTCTTTGGCAAATTGCATGTCAAAGCGTGAAAAATTCATGATACCTGCATTCAATACTTCTTCAGGTTTTACAAATACGCCATAAGCATGCGCGGCAATAATTACCAATTTAAACAAGGCATCATAACCCGCAAGGTCAAGGGTTGGGTCTGTTTCGGCAAAACCTAAGTCTTGTGCTTTTTTAAGTGCAATGTCGAAATCAACATTTTCATTGTACACTTTGCTTAGAATATAATTAGAAGAGCTGTTAAAAATGCCCCTGATCGAGTACAGCAATTCGTTGTCATAATATTCTTCTAAATTCCTGATGATGGGAATACTGCCACAAGATGAACCTTCATAAAGTAGGGATACATTTTGTTCCTGTTGCAATTTTACCAATTCAGCCAAGTGTTCAGCCAGCATTTTTTTGTTGGCAGTAACTACTTTTTTGCCATTTTTTAGGGCAGTGGTGATGATGTCGAACGCCTCATCTGCATGGTTGATTACCTCAATAATCAAATCAATTTCAGGATTTAAGAGGATGTCATTTTTCTCAAAAGTGAAATGACTTTCTGGTAAGTTGCGTCTTTTTTTGCGGTCTTTTACACAAATTTTAACGACCTCTGCACCAAATGTTTTGTTTTGAGTTAAAATTTCATAAACTCCTTGTCCTACAACACCATAACCGAAAAGGCCAATCTTAAGATTCTTTTTCATTAGGCTTGTATTTTATTGGATGATTGGTAAAAATCTTTGATGATAAATTCTATTTCTTTGGTTTCAATCAGGAAACCATCGTGACCATAAAACGAGTCTATTTCAACATAAATTCCATTTGGAATTAATTCAGCCAGCTTTTTTTGTTCTTCCACCGGAAACAATACATCGCTCACAATGCCGATTACCAACGTGTTGGCTTTGATTTGTGCCAAGGCATTTTTTACACCACCACGACTTCTTCCAACATGGTGAGAATCCATGGCTTTGGTCAAATACCAGTAAGAATGCACATTAAATCTATTGATTAATTTTTCACCTTGGTATTGTTGGTAAGATTGTGCTTTGTAATGGTCTTTTTTCTCTATATCGGTATCACTTTGGGTGTTCCAGTATGCTTCGTAATTTCTGTATGAAAGTAAAGCGATTGCTCTTGCCGCTTTTAAACCTGCTTTTCCTGTTTCTGGATCTTCATTTTTCCAGGTAGGGTCGGCCATAATCGCCATTCTTTGCGATTCATTGAAAGCAATTCCCCATGGAGAATGTTGTGCATTCGTAGCCAGTAGGATTAAATTGTGAACAATTTCTGGTTGAGATATTGCCCATTCCATGGCTTGTTGTCCACCCAAAGAGCCTCCAACCAAAGTATGTATTTTAGTGATTTCCAGGTCAAGTCTTAACTTATCAAGGGCTTGCACCATATCACGAATGGTGATTTGTGGGAAATCTAAGAAGTAAAGTTTATGTGTATTTGGGTTAATGTCTAACGGACCGGTAGAGCCATAACAAGAACCAAGTATATTGGCACAAATGATAAAATGTTTGGACGGGTCAAATAATTTACCTTCTCCAATCATTCCATCCCACCATGAAATTGCATCTGAATTGGCAGTCAAAGCATGACAAACCCAGATGACATTGCTTTTATCAGCATTGAGTTTGCCAAGAGTGGAATAATTGAGCTGAAAACCAGGAAGTAAATCTCCTGACTCTAGCAAGATGGTGTCGTTATACTTAAAATTTTTGTTTTCCACGCTAAGCTATTTATGGAATGTGAAGCCTCAAATTTAACTTTAAAAAGACTTATATCAAAAAATAAAGGGGTGAATGTCAGGGCAAACGCATTAAAATAATTAGAATAAAAAATTCAATATAAAAAGCCTCATCCCAACGCTCGTAACCTTCGCACTCTCGTGCTCGCTTATAAAGGAAAAGGGCTTTAAATCCCGATGAAATCATCATTATTTTTTTAAAACGAA
>CALPQG020000271.1 GCA_943325655.2 Bifidobacterium breve
GGCAGTTCCGTTGGTTACACCATTGTCCCAAGTATAGGTACTCGCGCCACCTCCCGTAAGGGTAACACTTGTACCTGTACACACAGGGCTCGCAGGCGATGCTGTAGTCGTTAAGGTAGGTAAAGGATTGATGGTCACTGTTGCGCTGGCCACACTTGGCGTAAAGCAAGTAGCCGTGGTGAGGTAAGCCGCTGTAGTGGCAATACGTATTTTATAGGTACCCGCTGGAACATTGGCAATCGTATAATCGCCTGCCGTAGTAGACAAAGCCGATGTGCCAATGGCCGCATTGGTAGTAGCGTCAAACAATTGGTAGTAAACGCCCGCAGGCAAAGTTACCATCACACTCATGCTCGTTGCCGGTGCACAAACGGCATAAGACGCCGACTTAAACAAAGGTGCAGTAGATGGGGTGGTGCAGGAACCGGAACAAGTATTGTTAACTGTTACTGTCTCTTTCAGTTTACAGGTTGGTAAGGTTGTAGTTGTAGCTTCTAAGGAATAAATTTGATTGGAGCCCACTGTTGCATTCGCTTGAGAACTCGAAATAGTATTTACAGGAGTCGATAAACCAGTATTGGGTGTCCAAACAAAAGTGAAAGCAGGTACTGGCTGGTCACATTTAGCCATTGAACTTAAAATCAACGTTTCAGTACCACCAGGAAAACTCATGGTACTAATATTTTTAGAGGTAACATTCCCCAAAGGATCTACCACAGAAAAAATCATATTTAAGGGCGAAGAAACAGCTGATATTGAAATATTATTAAACACCAATTCAATTTTATCTCCATCATTTACGCCAAACGATTTAGACAACATAGCACAATTATCATCCACTGTACTACTTGGAATTGTACTACCAATACTTACACCGTTTACTTTTACTAAAAATTTCCAATCAGAAGCAAGCCAACTAATACCCCAACATTTCCCTGAACCATCAGGTACACCATTGACATTGACTGTATAATTACAATTTTTAGGAGGAGCACTTACAATATTACCTTTTAATGTAGCCGTACTACAAGAAGTAACAGTAGGAACAATTGCTAATGAAGAATAAAATGGCGTATTTTCTTGTACCTTAATTGTTTTGAAAGCTTTACAGGTAGGATTAGTAACATCCGAAACTTCAATATTGTAATTGCCATTACTTATATTTGATAAGGTATTCGTAGTGGTAGTTTGAACAGACCCGTCAGGGAAAATCCATTTATAAGAATATGTTTTTGCAGGATTATAATCAGCACCAGCAAGCGAAACAATAATTTCACCATCTTTAACACCTGTACAAGAATTATTAGTTACAGCACCAGTTGCCAATAAATCACAGGTACTACAAGTATTGTCAATCACGACAGTAATTGAACCGTTGTCTCTGATAGCACACCCTTTAGCATCAGCCACAACTACGCTATAAACTCCTGACTGTGTAGCATTAAATATATGTTGTTTTATATTGGGATTGGGTATACTTACCTCATCTTTTAACCAATAATAGGTATATCCGGTACCATACACGGTTTCTAATTCAACCGAATTTCCCTTGCAAACTTTTTTGGGTGTATTGGCGGTGAGTCTCACCATTGGTCCAACACAACCAGAACAGCCGGCATTGCCCGCTTGACTATTGTTGATGGTGTATCCAGGATCAAACACTTCTAATAATTTAACAAATTTATCTAATACAGGACCAAATTTATACCTAAAGGAAACTGTATTATTCGCATCTTTTTGTTTGTCAAAAACTGTCTTCACCTGGCTAATAATACTTGCCTCTTCGGCAGGATTGTAACTATGCATAAAAAGTATTTTATTCATATAAACAGTCATGGTATCCCAGTTAATATTATAATCATACCATCCCATCCACCTTTGTTTGTCATTCGCATCTTTTGGTGTATACTGGTTGGATAAGATTTTAAAATAGTGGGTACTTGCTTTTGAGTAATTATTTGTTGAGTCAACTAAATTAGGCTCAAACCAATCAGAAGAAGAAATTGCCAAGGCGCGGTTTGTCGTGAAAATTCTCGCGGCGATGGCATCTGCAGCATCAGGACCTTGGTTAAAACCTGCAAAAAATAACTTCATAAAACCCAATTTGTCATTGGTTGCCTTAAGTACTGGAAATGGATCGTTTCCTTTGGAATAAAAACGTCTGGTTAAGATTAATCCGTAATAAAATTTTGAAATCAATGCAGGTTCAAAACTTTCACGCGTAATCATTTGGGTGTTTTTAGCAGGATCTTGAAAAATGCCACAAGCAGTACCTCCCAACCATTCTTTTAATGTCGCCCTTCCTGAAACATCAATTTGAAAACAGCCATCACTTGATGCAACGCCACCATGATCCGTTATATAATCAGTAAATTCATTTTGAAACGGAAAGTTTTCAGGCGTTTTGGTATAACATGCCATGTCAATTTTATTGGGTGGAATACAAGCCCCACCAGAGGTTTCATTGATTAATGTAGCAGCGAAAATATTGATATCAATATCTGGGGTAATCATATTTTTAAACAACATCCAACCATGTGCCATGGCTATGGCAAAAGTAGGTTTATTGCACGGTACTCTCCAATCTAAAGTAGTCCACTGGTTATAAATACCTGAACCGCCATTGTTTTTAGTAATAATACCACTTCCCAACCTGATTTCACCTTCAGTTGATAAAAAAGCATTGGTGTCAATCTGATACCGACATGGTACATCTGGACAATTTTTGGAGTAATCTGGAATCGGTTGTCCTATAACAAAATGAGAAGAACCAAAAAAAACAACCAATGCCACCAAAATTTTTAGTGCATTGAATTTGATATGGCATTTTGCAATTAAAGTTGGGTGCATAATCATGTGTTATCATTATTGGGATACAAAAAAGTGTGTCTGCAGTATTAGATGGAATTCACTACCCAAAAGTAACCTAAAATACGGTATTTCTAATAAAATTATTCTATTAAAAATAATTATAATACAATAATAAACCATTTACTCCCCAGTTCAATCTACTTAAAATACCTCATTATCAACACAATAATTTACACATTAAACACCATTCAAATCAACTCTAAACCTTCTTTTTACCTCCATAATGCATTTTATAAAACAAATTTGTTTCTTTGTGCGTTTACGAAGCAAAAGACAAAACCATGAACGAGGTTTATATCATCAGTGCAGTGCGTACGCCTATCGGAAGTTTCGGAGGAAGTTTAGCTTCAGTTTCAGCCACACAACTTGGAGCAGCGGCCATTAAAGGTGCCATTAACAAAGCAAAAATAAATATCAAAGACGTCGATGAAGTACTTATGGGCAATGTATTGTCGGCCAATTTGGGGCAGGCACCTGCTCGTCAGGCGGCTTTGTTGGCTGGCTTATCCAATGAAGTAATTTGCACCACGGTGAATAAAGTTTGTGCTTCCGGAAGTAAGGCCATCATGATTGGCGCCATGACCATCATGACAGGAAATGCAGAGGTGGTCATTGCAGGAGGAATGGAAAGCATGAGCAATGTTCCGTTTTATGTAGACAAAGCTAGGTTTGGGTTTAAATTGGGTCATGGCACTTTTACAGATGGTATTTTAAAAGACGGCCTTTGGGACGTTTACAACAATTACCACATGGGAAATGCGGCTGAAGCGACGGCAAAAGACATGAACATCAGCCGACAAATGCAGGACGAATTCGCCATTGAATCCTATAAAAGAGCCATTGCAGCAAACAACAACAATTACTTCAAAGATGAAATTGTAGAAGTTGAAATTCCACAAAAAGGAAGAGATTCTATATTTGTTACTGAAGACGAAGAATATAAATCCGTTAATTTTGATAAAATTCCATTGTTAAAAACGGTATTTGAAAAAGACGGAACCATCACGGCAGCCAATGCCTCCACTTTAAATGACGGTGCATCGGCCATTGTATTGATGAGTAAAAAGAAAGCTGAAGCGCTGGGACTGAAACCAATCGCCAGAATTATTGGTTTTGCAGACGCTGCACAAGCACCTGCTTTGTTTACCACTGCTCCTTCATTGGCTATTCCAAAAGCATTAAAAAATGCTGGAATCAGCAAACATGAGGTAGATTATTATGAAATCAACGAAGCTTTTGCGGCAGTATCTATTGCAAATAACATTGCAATGAACCTTAATCCGGAAAAAGTTAATACTTTTGGGGGAGCGGTTGCCATGGGGCATCCACTGGGAA
>CALPQG020000272.1 GCA_943325655.2 Bifidobacterium breve
GGCAATGTGCATTTTCTTTCTCTAGACTCTTATGGTACTGAAAATAATTTGCTTTTATACGATACTTTGGGTGCACAGGTAACATGGATTAAAAAAGATTTGGCTGCAAACACACAAAAGTGGACTATTGCTTACTGGCATCACCCACCTTATACCATGGGGTCTCATAATTCAGACATTGAAACAGATTTGGCAAAAATCAGGCAAAATTTTATTAGAATACTGGAACGTATGGGTGTAGATTTAATTTTGTGTGGACACAGTCATAATTATGAAAGGAGTAAACTGATAAAAGGACACTATGGATTAGAAGCTACTTTTGATGCCAATGTACATAATAAAAGTCAATCTAGTGGTAAATATGACGGCTCCAACAATTCGTGCCCTTATCATAAAAATAAAACCAAAGGATTAGACGGAACAGTATATGTAGTAAGTGGTTCTGCAGGGAAAATAAGTGGTAAACAGGTTAGTTTTCCTCATAATGCTATGCATTATTCCAATGCCACCAATGCGGGATCTTTAGCGTTGAATGTTAATGGTGGAAGATTAGATGCTAAATTTATTTGTGAAGATGGCGTCATAAGGGATCAGTTTACAATTCTAAAGGATGCCAATCAAAACCTTATTTATCATGTAAATAAAGGAGACAATATTACCTTAAAGGCTTCATGGAATGGTGATTACACCTGGTCAACTGGTTCTGAAAAATCAAGGTCTATTTCCCTTAATCCTACAACTGATGTTACCGTTATTGTTAAAGATAGTTACTCCTGTATTACTGACACTTTTAAAATTGTGGTTGATAATTTAAATGGATTGGATGATGCTTTTACAAATAAATATGCATTCATTTATCCCAACCCTACCACCGGAATGTTGGATATTGGAGACAATGTTATCACTGTACAAATTCTTGATTTGATTGGTAATCAATATCCTGTAACTTATACTAAAAATGATACAGCCATTAATATTTCGTCATTGCCTAATGGTGCGTATTTCATTCGGGTAGAGAAAACAGGAGGCGTATATTTTGAAAAAGTTTTAAAAAAATAACTTATAAATCGCATCCATTATTATATACCCTTATTAAAAATATTCGTTCGGAATTTCAATACCAAACGGTGTTTTGATAACCAATTGAAATTAAATACATAGGTATATTTCTTTCGTTTATTGATTTTTTTATGATTAAAATTTTTTATGAAACCTTTTAACCAACAAAACGATTAAGTAGGGGTTACAATTTGTTTCGAAGCTGTATTGATGCTTACATGTGAAACATTTTGCGATGATGTTAACAGGTATTGAAATGTTTTGAAAACATTTGGTGTTAATTGGTTTATAAAATAATAGTAAACAATCAACTACAGTAAACAATGAAAAAGAGCCATCTATATTTCGTTTTGCTTATTTTGACTTTTATGTTGAATGGTAAAACCTTAAAAGCACAGGTTGATTCATTGGGATTTGCGATGTGGGTTGAACAACCTTCTGTGTCAGCAGCTTCAATAAATCAGGAACTTAAAACTTATTATTCGGGCATTTCAAATTTTGCAACCTGTAATCCTGCAAATATTAAAGTCAATAAATTAATTGTGAGGTTTTTGGACCGTAACTATAATTATCCCAATGGAAATCCCTTTAATGCGAGTTTAACAAGTCCTTTTTACACTGAAATAATCGCCAAAGTTCCCCAAGGCGTTGATGTGTACATTTTACCCTGGATTAAAGATTGGCCGAATGTGCATGGTAAATCTAAAATTTATGACATGCTGTTATGCATTAAAGAATGGAATGCATTGATCAATGATCCTACAAGACAAATTAAAGGGATTGTAATGGAAGGCGAAGGCGCTGGGGCATTGATTGACAATGGTCCTTATTGTGACTATAAAAATAACCTTGTTAGTGGAATGTATAGCCCTCAACAAGCAGCCAATAGCCACTTGGCTAGTTTGGGATTGCAATATTTAAAAATAGGCGTAACCGTTGCTGGAAATAATTTGGGAGATCCTCCTGTATGGGGAACTGCATCTGGCACTTGTTATTTAAACCGTGTTGATGAAACCTATTTACAGGTGTATAATATGTATTCAACAGGAGCTGCTGGTACCAATCCCATTTATGTAGATGCTTTTGATACCCAAAAAGATGGTACATGTCTTATTCCTGCCGGAACGGGTGTACCTGTTGAACCCACTTGTATCAGTTCTATTTATTTAGAAGCGATCAAATATGCCGATCCAGTAGACAGGTTATATGCTACCAATCCAAACCCTAAACACACTTTTAACTATTTGCTTTCAAATCCTCATTTTAACTGGAAAGCCTATACCATTCCCAAAGGAGGATCAAAATATATTTTTCCTATGCTTTCTATTGAGACAAACCATAGTTATGACGATGTCAACAAACCGGCCACCTGTATTTTCCCAAACACCAATGACCCTACAAAATGTGGTCAAATCAATGCATTTGGTTCTTGGAAGGCGTGTGATTTTGTTGACTTTGTGGATAAGCTCAGCAACAATATTCAAAATCTTACCAAATTTGCTGATCCTGCGGAAAGGATACCGAAAAAGAATTTTGGTATATTTCAATATGCACTACTTCCTAAGTCATGGGTATATTATACTCCTCCTACATTTAAAACTGTAGGTCCGGTAAAAGTTTGTGACAAAGCCAGTATCGATGTAAACATTGTAGAATGTATGTACTATCAGTTGTGGGATACACAAGCCAAAAAATATTATGGTAACGTTGGTGGAATTACCAGATCTGCTGCAAACAGTACTACCAATTACAATAATTACAATAAAATTGCTGATGCTGGCGTATACACGATTGATAATGTAGATGCAGGTACTTATACCATCAGGGTTTTTTCTAATCCATTGAAAAAAGAAACTTGTTTCTCAGAAAGTGCTGCAACAATAACCGTCATTAAAAATGGCCCAACTGTAAGTATCGCTGCTTCTCCAGGTAAAAATATTTGTGTTGGTAATGCTGTTACTTTAACGGCTACATCTCCTACTGGGGTTTCTTATTCTTGGTCTCCGGCGATTACCAATGGGGTTGCTTTTACGCCTTTAACTTCAGGACTTTATACTGTTACCTCCAAAGATCCTCAAAACTGTACCAGTACAGATACCATTACCATTACTTTGAACACCATTGCTGCCGGTAAGGACACTACTATCTGTGCGCCAACTTATACCTTAAATGCCACTTTACCTGCTGCTGCCACTGGTTTGTGGACAGTGAAATCAGGAACAGGAACCTTTGCGGACAATACCAATATGAATACTGTTGTGAGTGGTTTGTCGTCTGGTAAAAATGAATTTACCTGGACAATTCAAACCGGTGGCTGTACTGGTGCGAGTAAAACCGTAGCCATTACCAAAAATGGTAGCCAAACTACTCCTAATGCTGGAGAGGGGATTTCAATATGTTCGGGTGCTACGGCAAATTTTAATGGCAGTGCTTTGGCTTTAGGGGAAACTGGCCAATGGACCATTGCTCCTAATGCCGGTACTATTACTGACAATACAAAAGCAATTACTACCGTTACTGGTTTGGCTATCGGAACGTATATTGCAAAATGGACTGTTACAGGCAGTTGTGCCACCGCAGAGGATACATTGACCATTAAAGTAAATGCTTTACCAACGGCAACCATTTCTGGGACAACCTCTATTTGCCCTGGCGGAAACGCCGATTTAAGTTTTGCATTTACAGGAACACAACCATGGAATTTTAGTTATTCAGATGGTACCACTACAAAAGCGATTGCAGGAATTACCACTAGTCCATATACTTTGAATGATTCGCCCGTAGGGACAAAGACTTTTTCACTTACCTCATTTAGTGATTCTAAATGCACCGGAACTACCAGTGGTTCAGCAACCGTAACTATTTCACCACTTCCAACTGCCGCGATAGCTACCACAGAAGCTGCACTTGGTTATTGTCAGGGAGGTTCGGGCGTGACTTTAACTGCTACTGATTTAGGAGTGGGCGCACAATATGAATGGATCAAAAATGGTGTGCGTCAGGGTGCTGCAACTACTTCAACCACTCATGCCAATGCAACTCTTGGAAGCTGGAAAGTAAAAGTGACCGTTGGAACATGTAGCGAC
>CALPQG020000273.1 GCA_943325655.2 Bifidobacterium breve
GTACTTGTATTGTTAAAGTAACTCAGGGTTCTGAAAAAGATCCTCGTCCGATGCCAAAACCTGTGGCATCTTGCCGCACCATGGTGATGGACGGAATGGTGGTAGAAAACGAAACTTCTCCTGAAGTTATTGAAGCTAGAAAAGGCGTTGTAGAAATGCTATTGATCAACCATCCTTTGGATTGCCCAATTTGTGATCAGGCTGGAGAATGTGATTTGCAAAATCTGGGGTATAAAAACGGAATTCAAGCAACGAGATACGATTTCCCTAGAAGAACTTTCAAAAAAATAGATATTGGTCCTTATGTACAACTGCACATGACCCGTTGCATTTTGTGCTACAGGTGTGTATTTGTTGGAGATCAATTGACCAATAAACGTGTTCATGGTATTCTTGGCAGAGGTGATCATGCAGAGATCAGTACACATATTCAACAAAATATTGACAATGAGTTTTCTGGAAATATCATAGATGTTTGTCCAGTGGGTGCATTGACAGACAAAACATTCCGCTTCAAAAATAGGGTTTGGTTTACCAAGCCAATGAAAGCACACCGTGAATGTGGTACTTGTAGTGGAAAAACCAATGTATGGACGCGCAATGGAGAAATTCTCCGTGTAACTGCTAGAATGGATCAATGGGGAGAAGTAGAAGATTTCATTTGCAATACTTGTCGTTTTGAGAAAAAAGATGCCAAAGACTGGACCATTGAAGGTCCTGCACATATTCCAAATAATTCTGTAATTTCACAAAATCATTACGAAACATTGGCCGAAAAACCAGTGGTGCCGATTCATCCAAGCATTCATACGCTAGGGCCAATCAAAGAATTGCCTTTCAAACCTTAGTTTGTTGACTGAATAAAATAATAAAAGTAGTGGATGAACTATTGGCCATCACTAATAGCTTAAGAACATCAATATGACGATAGACATAATATTTAAATTAATTCTCATTGCATCCATTTTCGGGCTTAGCCTGGTTACTGCAATGTATTCTACACTCGCAGAACGTAAGTTTGCAGGTTTTTTTCAAGACCGTTTGGGTCCTGACAGGGCTGGTCCTTATGGTTTGTTTCAGCCTTTGGCAGATGGTTTGAAACTATTGACCAAAGAAGAAATTATCCCTGAATCAGCCAATACCTTTTTGTTTTTAGCAGGACCATCATTGGCGATGCTAACGGCTTGTATGACCAGCGCGGTTATTCCCTGGGGAACTTATATAGAAGTTGATGGCCATAAATTACCCTTACAAGTAGCTGACATTAACGTTGGAATTTTGTTTGTTTTTGGGGTTGTATCTCTTGGTGTTTATGGGGTAATGATTGGTGGATGGGCATCAAACAATAAATTTTCTTTATTAGGTGCCATCAGAGGTGCTTCTCAAAATATCAGTTATGAAATTTCCATGGGCTTGTCAATTATTGCTTTGGTAATGATTACAGGTTCTTTGAGCATGAGAGAAATCACTGACCAACAATCAGGTTTTCATGGCATGAATTGGTACGTGATCAAACAACCTTTGGGCTTTTTGATTTTCTTAATTTGTTCTTTTGCAGAAACCAACCGTACGCCATTCGATTTGCCTGAATGTGAAACTGAATTGGTAGGTGGATACCATACAGAATACAGCTCTATGAAATTGGGCTTTTACCTCTTTGCAGAATACATCAACATGTTTATCTCTTCAGCGGTAATGGCTACTTTGTATTTTGGAGGATATAATTTCCCATTCATGCATGATTTGGGTTTGTCTCAAAATGTAGTCGCAATGTTAGGTGTTGGCGCATTATTTATCAAAATTTTACTTTTCATCTTCTTCTTTATGTGGGTAAGATGGACTGTGCCAAGATTCAGGTATGACCAATTAATGCGTTTGGGCTGGCAGGTATTGATTCCTCTTGCTATCTTGAATATTATTATCACAGGTGGAGTTGTGTTGTTCTTCCAGTAATTTGTTCCTCTTGAATAAATGCTTCAAAAAAAATGAAATCGCTAACCAATAGATCTAAATTAGTTGTTAACAAGCAAATGACTTTCATGGAAAGAATTTACCTTCCTGTGATCGCAAAAGGCATGTTAGTAACACTAAAACACTTTTTCAGAAAAAGTGTAACCATTAGGTATCCTGAAGTAAAACGTTTGTTTGCTGCTGCTTACCGTGGTTTGCATGTGCTTAAAAAAGACGAAAACGGTGCAGAAAGATGTACTGCTTGTGGTCTTTGCGCCCTTTCTTGTCCTGCAGAAGCCATTACCATGACAGCTGCAGAAAGACAACCGGGCGAAGAGCATTTGTACAAAGAAGAAAAATATGCATCAATGTATGAAATAAATATGTTGAGATGTATTTTCTGTGGTTTGTGCGAAGAAGCTTGTCCTAAAGAAGCTATCTTTTTAACCAATGAAGAATTAGCACCTTCAGTATATGACAGAAAAGATTTAATATTTGGTAAAGATAAATTAGTGGAAAAAGAACACAACCCTAACGGTAAAGTGAGAGGTGGTGGTCCTTTAACAGAAAGATTGTATCATGGATAAAATGTTTTATTTCCTTGCCTTCTTGGCAATATTGAGTGCTTTGATGGTGGTATTGGTCAAAAATCCAATCCATAGCATTTTGTATTTACTGGTAACTTTTACAAGTATTACAGGACATTATATTTTGTTCAATGCACAATTCCTAGCTGCTGTAAATTTCATTGTATACATGGGAGCCATCATGGTATTGTTCCTGTTTGTGATCATGTTTTTGAATTTGAATGGTGAAACTGAACCTCAAAAAAGTACCCTGGTAAAATTTGCCGGAGTAATTTCCGGTGGTTTGTTGCTTTTGGTAATGGTCGCTTCTTTCAAAAAAGCAGTTACTATTCCATTAAACACTGAAGTAGATACTCAAATTGGTTTGATCAAAAATCTTGGGATGGTGTTGTTTAAAGACTATGCCTTGCCATTTGAACTTGCTTCTGTTTTGTTTTTAGTAGCAATGATAGGTGCCGTGATGTTGGCTAAAAAAGACTGGAAATAATTGGGTTGTCTAGTTCTCTGTTCTCAGTTTACAAGTTCAAAACTTAAAAACTGTGAATCGAAAACTTGAAAACTCGAAAACCGAAAACTTGAAAACACTAAAAAATGGATAGCGTAATTAAAATTATTCCTCTTAATGCTTACATCATCTTAAGTGCTGTAATATTTTGTATTGGAATTGTAGGGGTATTGACAAGACGAAATGCGATTATCATTTTCATGTCTGTAGAGTTAATGTTAAATGCTGTGAATTTATTGCTTGCAGCCTTTTCATCTTACAGCGGAGATGCCAACGGACAAGTTTTTGTGTTCTTTATTATGGCAGTTGCCGCAGCAGAAGTCGCCGTGGGTTTGGCCATTATAGTAATGATGTACAGAAATACAGGTTCAGTAGACATTGACTTGTTGAATAAGCTCAAAAATTAGTAACAAATAGTTCAAGAAATAGACCTTATTATGATTCAGTTGGTTTGGTTAATACCATTATTGCCCCTTATAGGATTTACCATTAACGGTTTATTCAATAAGAAAATGCCAAAATCATTTGCTGGAATGTTAGCAAGTGGAATGTTGGCAGCAGCTTTTGTGATTGCTTTTAAAATTTTCCTTGAAATCAAAGACTTGCCAGGAATGATTCCTGCGGTGCAGTTATTTGATTTTATCAATGTAGGACAATTAGTAATTCCGTTCGCCTTTTTGGTCGATCCATTGTCCATTTTAATGGTCATGATCATTACCGGAGTAGGTTTTCTGATTCATATTTATTCTATGGGTTATATGCATGACGACGAAGGTTATGTGCGTTTCTTTGCTTACCTGAATTTGTTTATCTTCTTCATGTTGTTGCTGGTGCTTGGTTCAAACTATGTCATCATGTTCATCGGTTGGGAAGGTGTTGGTTTGTGTTCTTATTTGTTAATTGGCTTCTGGTATAAAAACCAAGCGTATAACGATGCTGCTAAAAAAGCATTTATCATGAACAGGGTAGGAGATTTAGGTTTCATCTTGGCTATATTCTTAATATTTGTCACTTTTGGTTCGGTTGAATTTACAGTTGTGTTTTCTAGAGCAGCCACACTAGAAATTGGAGTACCTGTGGTTACAGCAATTACCATAC
>CALPQG020000274.1 GCA_943325655.2 Bifidobacterium breve
CTAAAGACCAACTCATTGATCGTTTGATTTCTGACCAGTTGCAAATGGGCTAATATGGGTTCAAAAAGTTAAATCTGTATTTACAAAACAATAATAATACAGCAAAATTATTTATCTTGCAGGTCCAGTTAACTGGAAGATACAATACAAATTAATTGGCCTACAAATACTATATTCAATGTTGAGCGAACAAGAATTACGTCGTCGTGAAGAACGCGAAGAATTGATAAAAATGGGAATTGATCCCTATCCTGCAGATTTATTTGAAGTGAATGCTACTTCTGATGCTATATTAAAAAACTACACTGACAATACTGAAGCATACCAAAAGGTTTCTATCGCTGGAAGGCTGATGAGTAACCGTGATATGGGAAAGGCTTGTTTTGTCAGCTTACAAGATGCCAATGGAAGAATTCAGGTGTATATCCGTAGAGATGATATTTGTCCTGAAGAAGACAAAAGTACCTATGATGTATTGTTTAAAAAACATACTGCACTGGGTGATATTATTGGTATTACAGGATATGTATTTGTAACCAAAGTAGGGGAGATTTCCATTCATGCTACTTCTTTTAAAATGTTGAGTAAATCTTTGCGTCCATTGCCCACCGTAAAACGTGACGATGAAGGCAATGTTTTTGACGAAGTTACGGATCCTGAATTCAGGTACCGCCAACGTTATGTAGATTTAGTAGTGAATCCACAGGTGAAAGAGGTGTTTATCAAACGCACCAAAATCATGACTTCTTTGCGCAATACTTTCAATGCCCAAGGATACCTGGAAGTTGAAACACCAATTCTTCAGCCTATTGCAGGTGGAGCCGCAGCGCGTCCGTTTATGACGCATCACAATGCTTTGGATATTCCATTGTACATGCGTGTGGCAAATGAATTGTATTTGAAACGACTTATTGTAGGTGGTTTTGATGGGGTGTATGAATTTGCAAAAGACTTCAGAAACGAAGGGATGGACCGTACCCACAATCCGGAATTTACTGTGATGGAAATTTATGTAGCCTATAAAGACTACAATTGGATGATGGCGTTTACAGAAAATATGCTTGAAAAAGTAGCCTTAGATTTATACGGAGACACTAAAGTGCAAAGTGGCAACAATGTGCTGGATTTCAAACCTCCTTTCAAACGTATCAGCATGTATGATTCAATCAAAGAATTTACAGGGATTGATATTTCTGAAATGGATGAAGCCGGTTTGGTAAAAGTATGTGCTGATCTTGGAATTGAAACTGCTCCGTCTATGGGAAAAGGGAAATTGATAGATGAAATTTTTGGAGAAAAATGTGAAGGGAATTATATTCAACCTACATTTATCATTGATTATCCTATTGAAATGTCTCCTTTATGCAAAAAGCATAGAACCAAAGCTGGTTTGGTAGAACGTTTTGAATTGATGGTGAATGGGAAAGAATTGGCCAACGCCTATTCAGAACTTAATGACCCAATTGATCAACGTACGCGTTTTGAAGACCAAATGAACTTGGCGGATAAAGGAGATGATGAGGCCATGTTGATTGACCAGGATTTTTTAAGGGCATTGGAATATGGTATGCCACCAACAGCCGGAATGGGAATCGGTATTGATCGTTTGACGATGATCATGACCAACCAACCTTCAATTCAGGATGTGTTGTTTTTCCCTCAAATGCGTCCAGATAAGTTTACAATAGTGAAAGCGGATGAATTGCAGGAAAGAGGTGTTCCTGAAGAATGGGTTCAGGTTTTGGCAAAAATTGGAATTACCACCGCAGAACAATTGGGCTTGGCAAATCCTAATAAATTATTCAACGATGTTTGCGGCTTACGTAAAAAACTTAAACTGGAAATTAAAAACCCATCGCTCGATGAAGTGAAAGCTTGGGTAGAAGCATAAGGGTTTTATTCGAATTAAATATTGAAAAGAGGAGCGATTTGTATGTATCGTTCCTCTTTTTTTTTGGTGAATTTAACAATACAAATTCATCATTAAATTGAATAAATAATGGTTCAAGCCACCTGTGAATCATGTAAATTATCCCTGAAATTTTATAAGCGGGTAAACCAACAATTTAGATGTTTACATGTGCTATTTTATCGGTTTATAATTCATTTGAAAACATCAAAGTGCTATTCATTTCGAATAGCGCTTTGATGTTTATTCTTTGTCAAATTATTTCACTTCTAGTTTTGTGACTATTCATTATCGATGCTTATAATGATTTAAACAATTGATTCTACTGTTTGGTTATTTTTTCAATATAAACCTGGTTGTCTTTTTCAAAACGAATAATATAAACGCCTTTAGGTAAGGTGTATAGGTCTATATGGTCATCATTTGGCGCATAAGAAATATTCATCATTTTGCCTTCAATGTTGGAGATGTGTATGTTTTTTATTCCACTTCCAAAATATACCAGTCCAGAAGTTGGATTAGGGTATAATAATTTTGTTGAAAAGGGATTGTTATTCACGTGGGTGATTGTGTTTACCACGGTAGTGATTGGCGAAGAAGTACGCATTCCATTAACATTGTCAGTAGCTACAGCGGTAAGGGTATAAGTACCTGCAGTTACATTAGCCCATAATAAGGAATACGGGGCAGTTAAATCTTCACCTAATTTTATCGCTCCATTGTAGAATTCAACTTTTGAAATTGAACCATCGGTATCCGTAGCATTTACATCAACTGTAATTGCTGCTATCGAAGTGTATGTCGCATTGTTTATTGGAGAAGTGATACTTATGTTTGGTAAAACATTGGCTGCATCATTTACTGAAATATTGACTACTGAAGAAGTTATCACCGCATTGCTATTGTCTGTCGCTTTTGCGGTCAACGTGTAATTCCCTGCCGCAACTCCTGACCATGTGAATGCATAAGGAGCTGTTACATCCAAACCTAACAATATTGCACCATTGTAAAACTCCACTTTGGCAATAGAGCCATCTGTATCAGACGCATCCGCATTGATGATAATTGTCGCGGGTGCTGTATAACTATTGTTATTGGCAGGGGAAGTAATGTTTACAACCGGAACAATGTTTGCCGGAGGGTTAACCACTACATTAATGATAGACGAAGTAGTTGTTCCATTGCTATTGTCAGTAGACTTTACTGTTAAGGCGTAATTCCCAGTTGTCGCACCAGTCCAGGTGAAAGTGTAAGGAGAACTAAGGTCAGATCCTAATAAAGTTGTGCCATTATAAAACTCAACTTTTGTAATTGTTCCATCAATATCTGAAGCATTCGCATTGATAATTATTGTTGCGGGTGCAGTGAATGTTGCATTGTTGAGCGGAGAGGTGATAGAGGTTGCGGGTAATTTGTTTGCTGGAACAGCAACTACAATGGTAACTATAGTTGATGTTGTCGTTGCTCCTGAATTGTCAGTAGCAATTGCAGTAAGGTTATAATTTCCTGCTGAAACACTTGACCAAGTAAAAGTATATGGGCTTGATGGGTCACTTCCCAGCAGCGTTGCGCCATTGTAAAAATCCACTTTGGTAATGGAGCCATCAGTATCAGCGGCATTCGCGGTAATATTTATTGCGGCAGGTGCAGTAAAGGTAGCATTGTTCAAAGGAGAAGTAATGGTCACTGTTGGGTACACATTTGCAGCACATCCTCGTAATTTAACTTCTGCCATAGAACACGTGTTTGCGCCTGATATTGTGGAGATAACTTTCATTCTCAAATATTTTGCACCAGAACCTGTGAAATAGGCCGTTTGCCAAGAGGTAGTACTTGCAAATGTAGTGGTTACTGGAGTTGTCCAGGTAATATTGTCAACACTGGTTGCTATTTCAACATCTTTTGGGTAACCGTTTGAGTTGTCTTGACGATTGAGCATGTCTAGGCCGCTCAGGTTGTAAATGCCATTAAGGTTGAAAATAAGAATATGGGGTAGGGGGGCGTTTACTTGCCAGTTGTTGTGCCATATCGTTGCCGTATTCCCATCAAACATTTGATTCGCACCGCTTCCTGTGGAGAATGAGCTTTGGCTTGCAACTGTTACTGAAGGAATGGAGAGGATGTCTCCAGCCAATTTTACAATGCTTGTGTTGTTTGAAGTATTGTCAGCTGTTCCATTAGGATTTTCAACGACCACTTTGAATTCAGAAACTGTACTTAAATTA
>CALPQG020000275.1 GCA_943325655.2 Bifidobacterium breve
AACTGCAGGCCAATATGCGCGCTGGATGATTCCGTGGATAGCTTTTTCATATATTGTGAGTCCACTTTCATTTTTAATTAATGTACAAAGAAAATTGAAATTTGAACTTTGGTACAGCACTTTGTTGATCATGTTCAGAGGAGGAGTATTGATTGTTGGTGGCTTGTATTTTACTGCTGAGGTGAGCGTTGCAGGTTATAGTTTGGTTGGATTAATTTTTTCAGCAGGTTTATTATTTTGGTTGATCAATATGAGTAAAAACGAAGATTTAGTTTTGTAATGTTTTGGCAGGTAATTCGTTGTGAAATATTAGTTTTAGTCAACATGTTTTTCATAACAACTAATGGCTTGGTATTCATATTTTTTAATGGAATTCAAGCGTCAATATTTTGTTTTTTTGCTTAATTTTAGAAACTTAATCTGATCTTACCATTGAAAAAGGGATATACATTTACATTTAAAACCTATTTACTCATAGCTTTTTTGAGCTTATTGGTATTTGGTGCTGTGTACATTTCTCCCGAATGGATTTGGTTTGCAGGTTTCATGTCTTGGACAATTCCCTTGGTGTTATTGGTTCAGTTTATTTTTTGTATCTATTATATATTCATCAAAACCAGTTTTAAAGTAGTTTTTCCATTGCTCATGCTGGCTTTGGGATGGGGACATTTACGAAGTACAATTTCATTTCACGCACAGCATTCACCTATTGAAAATGACCATAATTTTAGTGTGCTGTCATACAATGTTCGTGTATTCAATACTTATGACCATTTGGCCAATGAAAACTATGCGTCCTCAAAAGAGATGGTGCAATGGATAATTGATAAAAATGCGGATGTGATTTGTTTACAAGAATTCTATAATGACTCTCATTCTAAGGTGTTTAATACCTTGAATAAAATTTCAAAATCTACGCACAAACAATATTTTTTTTCATCGAGTTTTACAAATAGGTATGGAGGAGATTTTGGGATGACTATTTTTTCAAAATTCCCAATCATAGACAAAGGTGTGGTAGCACAGGATAAAATTAGTAACAACCAAATGATCTATGTGGATGTGAAAATTGGGAAAGAAATTGTTCGTGTCTACAATATTCATCTTCAATCGATGAGTATCAAAGAGGAAGATTTGGTCAATGCGGGAGTTGATGAACGTTCAAAAGTGAAATTACTGAGTGTTGCAAAAAATCTTAAAAGCGGATTTATAGGACGTTCCAAGCAGTTGAAATTGCTCATTGATCACATTGAATTGTCGCCTTATAAAGTATTGCTTTGTGGTGATCTGAATGATTTGCCTTACGGAAATACCTATATGCGATTGAGTAAATTGTTGGTAAATGCTTTTGAAATGAAAGGACGCGGTTTTGGATTTACCTATAATGGAAAAATTCCTTTTTTGAGGATTGACAACCAGTTTGTTGACAAGTCAATAGCCGTGAATCAGTTTGCTGTTTTTAGGAATGTAAAATACTCCGATCATTTTCCAATTTGGGCAAATTATACCTTGAACAAAAAGGAAGAGTAACATTCATTCATTACATCAAAGTTTCCCTTGCCAAACCTGGAACGGGTTGAATTCCTTGGTGTCGATTTCATTTTCAAATATTCCAAATACAGCTGCTCCAGAACCACTCATACTGGCATACAACGCCCCTTGCTGATAAAGCTCGTTTTTGATTTTTTCAATCGCTGGATACTTCGCAAATACAGACGGTTCAAAATCGTTTTTTAAAGCTTTTCTC
This sequence comes from Bifidobacterium breve, assembly GCA_943325655.2. Taxonomy (GTDB): domain Bacteria; phylum Bacteroidota; class Bacteroidia; order Cytophagales; family UBA9547; genus CALPQG02. The sequence continues at coordinate 1,748 of CALPQG020000275.1, forward strand.
CATAATTCAAAATCCAACGTTTGTAAGCCTTCTGTGATAAATGTTGATGGTGCAGGCCTAACTCCTGCATAAGCTTCTTGTGTAGAAACGTGGAAATTAGGATAAACAACCACCAAATGGTACGCGGATAAATCTATTGAAATTGGTTTGAAAACATTTCCTTTTTCTGAAGCGATAACTGGTTTGTTTTCAATAAAAAAGGCACAGTCAGCACCAATGAGGGAAGCGTAATCTTGTAAAGCGGTGACCGACAAATTTAAATTAAATAAGGTGTTCAACGTTTTTAAAGTAAAAGCAGCGTCAGCTGAACCTCCTCCCAAACCAGCACCCATAGGAATCACTTTATGCAAATGAATATGTACGTTTGGAATTTGATGGTTTTGTTGAATGGTATTAAACGCTTTTGTACACAAGTTTTTTTCAGGAGGTCCATCGATTTCAATTCCTGAACTTGAAAATTTGAATTCAGGTGCTTCAATGATTTCCAGCGCATCCTGCCAATTGAATGGATAAAAAACGGTTTCAATGTTGTGGTAATTGTCGGGCCTTTTGGAAAGAATATTAAGTCCGAGGTTTATTTTGGCGTTTGGAAATACAATCATTTTAACAGCGGTTTGAAAAATTATAAGGAAGGTGTTTCATGAAGTGATTTGATGATTACAGCAGGATTTCCAGCAATGATACAATGCCCTTGAGTGAAACTTTTGGTGACTACCGCATTTGCACCAACTATGGTATAGTCTCCAAGTACAACTTCAGGTAGAATTACTGCTCCCATACCAATCCAACAATGTTTCCCAATGACGATGGGTAGTCCTTTGATGAACTTTGAATTGTCGAACACGTCATGATTGGATGAAATAATGCCAACATTAGGCCCAATATTGGTGTAGTCGCCAAGGATTATTCCGTTGCGTGCCTGTATATAATTCCCCATCGAATCGCCCGGATAAACCCCTAAACCTCTGCTGATGTTGTCGGGAAATATAATCCTACTTGTATGGTGTACAGCCCAGGTGACACCAGCATTTTGTCTGCAGATTTTACGAAAAATATAATCTAAAAGATAAAAACTAATTCCCATCTCCTTTCGAAGTTTAAACAGACGGATAATTAAATTTTTCATGGACAGTATTTTTTCAAAGATACAATCCTAAAGTAATTCAAGCAAAAATATTTGCAATTTACTTTGTGAACGAATAGTCGAATAGGGGACTTCAAAAACAAGTTTTGAGATGAATTTTAATTCCCTAATTTATCCTTTACATTGTAGCGTTTGTTACTTTTAATACATGAAGATAAAAACAAGCAATGTTTGTATTTTCATAAACTAGCTTTAAATTGGCACTCTAATTCATTTACCTTGAAATATTTATTTTACATATTAATTAGCATTGTACTGTTTTCAAACACATTATTTGCCCAGGACAAAAATGTTTTAGAAGACTTGGACTATAACAAAGAATATACTTTTGGATTCAATTGGAATACCAATGGGGATATTTTGGGTGGAGTGAGTTTTAAATATTCTAAATTTAGAAAAGGTACACGCTTCAGTACCTACTGTTTAGAGATTGTAAGTGTGAAGCATCCAAACGAGATTCGTCCATCACATGATTCCACCATTAACCAATTTGTGTATGGGAAACAAAATTACTTGTTTGTGATTAGGCCTCAATATGGAAGAGAAATTGTATTGTTTAGAAAAGAAAATGAAGGTGTTCAAATGAATTTTATCTTTGCGGGTGGACCTTCATTTGGAATTGAAAAACCTTATTATATTTTTTATGGAAATTCAGCATCTACCTACCAATCGGTACCTTTTGATCCAAATAAAACCACGGCATTTACCAAAACTTATGGAAGCGGGAGCTATTTTGATGGTTTCACTGAATCTAAAATAGTAATGGGAATCAATGCTAAAGCTTCCTTTTTGTTTGAATTTGGCACATTTCGGAATAACTTAACAGGATTAGAACTTGGTTTTTTGGGAGAGGCATTTAGCAGAAAAATTGTAATTATGCCTTCTGAATCAAATCGTAGTGTTTATTTTTCTGCTTTTATGAATATTTATTTTGGTGCCAGAGAATAAGTTTTTTGTTTGTCGTTTTTGGAACATTTTAACTGTTTTGTAGAATTAATTACTCTTTTTCTTACTAAGTTTGTAACCCTAATTTACAGCTCATGATAGAATTGCCCGTAATACCTACCGAACCAAATGGAAGAGTTAAACGTCCTGATTGGTTGAGAGTTAAGCTTCCAATTGGACCTGAATATGCCAAAGTAAGAAAGTTGGTTGATGAGCATAAATTGCATACCATTTGTGAAAGTGGCAATTGTCCGAACATGGGCGAATGTTGGGGCGAAGGTACT
>CALPQG020000276.1 GCA_943325655.2 Bifidobacterium breve
GAGGCAGAAAAATTAGCAAAACTTCAATATGGAAACGATATAAACATTAGAAGTACCCAAGAAGTAAAATAAATGCCATTTTAAAAGACTTACACCTTGCGTGTAAGTCTTTTAAATGGTAATATATGTTCTATAAATCCTTTATTCCTGTAAATACTGATTCAGACTATATTTTCAAACTTGCTTGCTCTAACTAGAAATCTTATTTACTGATTTGAGTAAAACTATTACAATAACTCATACATCTGTAAAATAACTAAAATTAGACAATAAAATTATCTAAATCCTTATACAAACCAAACCGCTCCACCTACAAATATCAATGAAGCGATTATAATTGCTTATACATACTTACTGAACAATATTTTACTTGATTTTAGGTTTTTTAACATGATAATTCTGCAATCCTTTTAATTCTTAAAATCCTCATTCAGAAATTTTTTATTTGTATTACAAGTTATTTAGTTCCTTTTCAAGTTCTTCTACAGTAGGAAAGTTTCGTTTTATATTTTCGGGTAATTCGTTAAATGTAAATTCACTTATTCCTAATGGTTTTTTAATATCTCTTAGTGCATATTCTACTTCCAAAGTGTCTTTTGATTTACATAAAATAATACCTATACTTGGTTGGTCTAGTTCTGTTTTTAGTAAATCATCTACAGCAGAAAGATAATAATTCATTTTGCCTGCAAATTCAGGTTCAAACTCACCCATTTTAAGGTCAATCACTACATAACAATGCATTTTAGTATGATAAAATAGTAAATCTATTATACGTTCTTTATTACCAATTTGCAAAGGATATTGGCGACCAATAAAAGCAAATCCTTTACCTAATTCAAGCAAAAATTTAGAAATATTTTCTGTTAAATGTTTTTCTAATTCAAGTTCTTGCACCTCACTTTCGAGTGTAAGAAAATCAAATTTATAGGGGTCTTTTAGCGTTTCTCTAGCTAGGTCACTTTGGGGCTTAGGCAAGGTAAGCTCAAAGTTGTTTTGAGATTTTCCTTGTCTATTAATGAGCTTTGTTTCTAACTGTATTTCAAGTACATTTCTACTCCAATTGTTTTGAATTGTTTGTTCGATATAAAATATGGCTTGTTCAGATTTATCACATTTCCCAATAATTGATATATGATGTCTCCATGGAATTTTGCAAAGGATATTTTGCTCTGTTATTAGTCCTGCAACCTGCTGTACTAATCCATTTTTCTCAAGTCCACTAGCTTGGCGAACAATTGTATCTGACTGAATATCAGTATTTTGAATTAGTCCACCAGCTTGGTGGACTAATTGAGAATCTTTGTAAAAAAGATAAAATTTTCTCATCGAAAACAAATTAGTTCTTGAAAAACCATTTGTGTCAGGAAGGTCTAATTTTAAATCTTTTGCCATTTGCTCTATCACTTTACTACCCCAAAGCTGAGTCGATTGAGCATCAACAATACTTTTTCCAATTTCCCAATAAAGTATTATCATTTCCACATTCACTGCAACGGCAGCTTTTAATTGGGCAGAACGGATTTTGTCTTTGAGTGACTTAATCCAAATTTTATATTCGTTATCTAAAATCATACTATTTTATGTTAATACTTTTCATTAAGGTATTATGGCTTTTAGTGTAATTCTTGGGTCAGTAACACAAAAATTGCAAAAACTTAAAATTAACTATTTGATGCTTTGTGTTTAATTGTATCATTAGTAATTATAACTGTAAAATAACTAAAAATTTGCAAATATAATTGTCCAATCCATTTATAAAAAAAACGCTCCACCGACAAATATCAATGAAGCGATTATAATAGCTGATACATTTTTCATTTGAGCTTTCGTTTAATTTGAATGCCCAATTTGGTAATGAACTACGTTATGTTGGAGAAGATTTTACTGTTATGGGATATTAAGTTTGTTTTTTTATGAATTAATTACAAATTGGTATATTGCAAACTATTACCATTAACTGTAAATGAATTTAATATGAATTTTGAACAATTAATAAATCAAATTGAAGTTGTACATACAGAAATGTAATTAATTGCTGTTAGGCAAGTAAATAATTCATTGTCTATTCGTAATATTTTTATTGGGTTTTATATTGTTGAATACGAACAAAATGGTTCAGATAAAGCATTGTATGGTGCTAATACTATAAAATTGTTAGCAGAACGTTTAAAACATATCAAAGGTATTTCTGTACCTCAATTATATCGTTTTCGTGATTTCTATTTTACCTATCCAAACATTTTCTCGACAGTGTTGATAAAATTACAAAACACTGATTTTGGGGTTAATACAATTTTATCGACAGTGTCGATAAAATTACAAAGTGAATATGTAGATATTGAAAAAAGTGAATTTTCATACGAACCTGAAATACTACTAAACAGATTAACATTTTCACATTTTGTGGAATTGTTAACTATCAAAGATACCTTTAAACGTGCATTTTATGAAGTACAATCAATAAAAAACAATTGGGGAGCCAGGGAACTTGGTAGAGCAATCAATACAATGTTATTTGAACGTACTGGATTATCAACAGATAAAGAATTGGTTTTATCAAGTTTTAAAAATGATGTTGATATTTCGATAAGTGACATAGTTAAAAATCCTTATTTTTTAGAGTTTATTGGCTTAGAAGAAAAGGCAAGTTATACTGAAACAGACTTAGAATCGGCAATAATTAATCATCTTCAAGATTTTTTAACCGAATTAGGTAGAGGTTTTTGTTTTGAAGCACGACAAAAGCGAATTACATTTGATAATAAACATTATAGAATAGATTTAGTTTTTTATCATAGGATTTTAAAATGCCATGTTTTAATTGATTTAAAATTAGGGCATTTTGACCATGCTGATGCTGGCCAAATGAATATGTATTTGAATTATTTTAGAAAAAATGAAATGACTGAAGGAGATAATCCTCCGGTAGGCTTAATTTTGTGTGCCGACAAAAACGATACATTGGTAGAATATACCACTACAGGATTAACAAACGAAGTATTTGTTTCTAAATATCTCGTGCAATTGCCTAGTAAAGAAGTATTAGAGGCATTTATTAAAAACGAATTGAAAGATTAATTATTGTAAAATAATAAATCGCTCCACCTACAAATATCAATGAAACGATTATAATTTGAATGCCCAATTTGGTAATGAACTACGTTATGTTGGAGAGGATTTTACTGTTATGGGGTCTTTTCAACTTTTTCTGCTATCATTATTTCAAAATATTCAGATTTTGATAAATTCTGTGTTGTAAATCACTTCTTACACCAGCTTGTTTTGCATAATTATCCCAATTTTTAATTACCATATTGACGTCATCAATAATTTTTTCTCCTTTTTTAATGTTATTTTCCTTTGCTATTGTCATTAAATCAGCTTGGGTAATCATTAACCTTTTGCCGTTCACACTTAAGGTTTGTTTACTTACCCAATGATTGGTTTCGTCGAAGGAAAAACACAAGTCATAAGCTGGAGCTAAACGCCAAGATTCATCTTTTTTTAAGATGAAAGAAAAGTTTTTTGTATGGTCATCATAGTTGGTTGCTAATACATTAAATACCATTCTTCGAAACATTTCTTCAGCTTCTGGATAAGTAAGCCTTAACCTACGCATGGTTTGAAATACTTGCTCATAGCTGTAGCCATACATATCGTTGAAGTCATAGTGTTGTAAACCACACAGTGTTTGAATGTGATGTTTAGTATTCCCTTCTCTATCAAAGCGTTTGGTCATAAAATGAGCTCTGCCATTTTCTTCCAACAATTTGCATTCACTTATATTTATACCACAATCTTTTGCCATTAAATAATAAGCATATTCCACACGTCCCCAGCCACTACTTTCTCCAAACTGTTCGTTACTTATTCCATCTAATTTTATTAACCAATGTTCGAAGCCTTTTGGTACATTACCCTGACCAGAACGCACTTCTTTAGTTTTGGGGTTATAAGCAATTACAGCTTTAGGACGTGCACCACCTGCCGAAGTTCCAATTTTAAGAATTTCAAGTATGGATTTTTCTTCATCCTCATTTATATTTGTTAAAAATAATTCTCGTTCATTGAGCATTTTCTTAGCTACTTCCACTAATCCATCTAA
>CALPQG020000277.1 GCA_943325655.2 Bifidobacterium breve
TTCAAAGTATATCCGCCAGTGCTTGTTGGTTCAGCAAAGGCATAAAACAAATCAGTCATTTTTGTCCACTGCAAATTGTTCATGCTTGAAGAGGCATACCAATTGGGATAAAAGCCGCCAACTATTTGGGCTTGACATTCATTGCCGGGTGTTAAGACCAGGGCAAATAGAGCGATTGCAATTGCGTGAATGGATTTAATCATGTAACTAAAAGAGAAGTGTGTGCATTAGGGTGATAAACAAAACAAAAATAGGAAATTAAGAATTTAAAATTATAAAATTTCAACAATTTGTTATAAAATAGAGAAAGCCTCTCGAAAATTAATTCGAGAGGCTTTCTCTATTTTGCTTACAGGAAAACTTGTAAACCGTTCACCGAAAACTACTATTTAGCGCCTGCTACTTCAACAGAAATTTGCAAACCCTTAATGGTATTGTTATTCATGATTTTGATGACATCTTGTGCTTTTTCGTTTGGCACGTTTACAAAAGTGTAACGGTCAAAGATATCAATTTGTCCGATACTGCTTCCTTTCAAACCAGTTTCTCCAGCAATTGCTCCAACGATGTCACCTGGACGAACGTTTTGGCTTTTACCTACATTGATAAACAAACGTGTTGTTCCTTCTGAACTACGCGCTGGACGTTCACGACGTTCGCTATCACCATCACGGTCTCTGTCACCACTACGGGCAGGACGGTCAGAACGGTCACGGAAGCTGTCCCTATCTCTTGAACTTCCTCTATCGTCTCTTCCTCTATCTTCACTTCTGCCGATACGGTTTTCTCTACCACCACGGCTGTCAGATCTGTCATTACGATCTCCTGCTGGTCTTTTACGATCACCAAATTCAACGTCTTTGTATTTGCTTTCAAGTGGTCCGAAATTCAAACGAATCGCGGCAGCTGCAATGGCTTCAGGAGACAATCCTTTTTCAACCAAACTGGCCACAATGGCTTCGTAGCTTTCTAATGCACCTTTTTCAATTTCTGTTGTCAAGCTTTCTGCCAACCTGTTCAATTTTGCTTCAGCTAATTGACCAGCAGCAGGTAATTCAGCTCTTTCAATGACTGATTTGGTGTATCTTTCGATTTCACGAATTGCACCACCATCTCTGCGTGTAACAAAAGTGAAAGAGCTACCAAATTTTCCTGCACGACCTGTACGACCTATACGGTGAACATAATATTCTAAATCTTGAGGAACATCATAATTAAATACTGCTTCAACACTGTCAACATCAATACCACGAGCGGCAACATCAGTTGCAACCAGAATATTCACCAAGCCGTTTTTGAATTTTGACATCACAATATTACGTTGTGACTGACGCATATCGCCATGAAGTCCTTCAGCAGAGTAACCTCTACCCAAAAGTTCTTCCACCAATTCATCTACTTTTTTCTTCGTGTTACAGAAAGCAAGCATTAATTTTAAGTTGTTGATGTCAATCAAGCGAGACATAGCCTCTACTTTCATGTCACTTCTCACTTCAAAATATTGTTGTTTGATATTTGGATTAGAAACTTCTGATCTAGTAATTTTAACAATTACCGGATCTTTTTGAAATCTACGGGTTAAGTCAAGGATTTGTCTTGGCATTGTAGCGGAGAAAAACACTGATTGTCTTTCTTCAGGCAATTTTTTCAAAATCAATTCAATGTCTTCTACGAATCCCATGTTAAGCATTTCATCTGCTTCATCAAGAATGATCATTTTTACCTGATCAAGTTTCATCGTACCTCTGTCTAAGTGGTCAATTACACGACCTGGAGTTCCCACAATGATTTGTGCCCCGGCGTCTAAACCACGAATTTGGCGTTCAATTGATTCTCCACCGTATACAGCAAGTGTACGAAGTCCTCTTTTGAATTTGCCTAATTTTTTAATCTCTTCACTTACTTGTACAGCAAGTTCTCTCGTTGGGCAAAGGATAATTGCCTGAGTCGCTTTCGATTTGGCATCGATCATCTCAATGGCTGGAATACCAAAGGCAGCTGTTTTACCAGTTCCTGTTTGGGCTTGTCCGATGATGTCACGGCCAGCTAATAATGGAGGGATAGATTCGGCCTGGATAGGCGACGGTTTTTCAAAGCCCATTTCTGTAAGGGCGTTCAGTACCTCTTCCGATAAGGAAAGGTCTGCAAACATAATTTCTGCGGTCATTTTTTGGATTTAATAATCTTATGAGTACGAACTTCAACGTCGCCTCTGTCAGATTGCAAGGATTGCGTGCCATGGAGCAGGTTACACTGCTTTACATCCCCGATCTTAAAGGCTAGGGACAGTCATTATTCGGGTGAACAATAAGTATCCTAGATAAAATTCTTTGCAAAGATAAAAATAATATTCTAAATTTTATGCTTTTTGTTGATTATCTGTAAGTTTTATTCTATTATGCATTTTTTAAAGCACGAATAATTAAATAGTACATGACCGACAATTTAAGTAAAAGGCATTCCAATGTCCTGATATGGCTGTTTATGACAGAAATGTGGGAACGCTTTAGCTATTATGGAATGCGGGCACTTTTAGTCCTTTATTTGGTGACTTCAATTACTGAAGGAGGATTGGGTTGGAGTGAAATGGCGAGCGGACAACTTTATGGAATTTATACCGGCTTGGTTTATTTAACGCCATTAATTGGTGGCTATGTTGCAGATAAATATTGGGGATTTAAAACTTCTATTATTGTTGGTGGCATATTGATGGCTTTGGGTCATGGCGCATTGGCTATCAATTCAGACATCGCTTTTTTTATAGGCTTAGGGTTATTGATATTTGGGAATGGATTTTTTAAACCAAACATTTCTTCTTTGGTAGGCAATATATATAGCAAGACGGAAGAATTGAGGGCATTAAAAGACTCCGCATTCACTATCTTTTATATGGGAATAAATCTTGGGGCATTCCTTGGTACAATCGTTTGTGGTTATTTGGCCAAAGCTTATGGATGGCATTACGGTTTTGGAGCTGCAGGCATCGGAATGGTATTTGGCTTAATTGTTTTTTTACTAACGAAACATCAAATTGAGGAACCACCCAAAAATACCGTGCAACAAAAAATAGATGATGCTACTCCCTTAACTAAAATAGAAAAAGACCGTTTGTTTGTAATTTTCATTCTGGCGTTTTTTCAAATTACCTTTTGGCTTGCCTACGAACAGGCAGGTTCGAGTGTGAATTTATTTACCCATAATTATGTCAATAAATTAGTAGAATTACCTTCCATGATAGGATCTTGGTTTGTGGATGTTGATCATGCAGGGAAATATATCTTTGATATCCCAACAGCCTGGTTTCAGGCAATTAACGCACTTTTGATTATTATTTTGGGGTTGCCTTTTTCTGCATTGTGGAAATGGTTGGCTTTAAAGCATAAAAATCCTTCATCTCCAACAAAATTTGGCTTGGGATTAATGTTTTTATCGCTAGGGTTTGTGGTGCTCATCGTGGGTGCAACCGGCGTGGCCAAAGGACAGGTACATTGGATTTGGTTGGTGTTGATGTATTTATTGCATACTATTGGAGAACTATGTTTATCGCCGGTTGGTTTATCGATGGTCACCAAAATGTCTCCGGCAAAATTAGCAGGAACGATGATGGGCGTTTGGTTTTTAGCCATTGCTATTGCCAATTATATAGGAGGGGCATTGTCGGGCTATATGCAACAGATTGCCAATTCAAGTTCCATCAATCATTTCTTTTTGATATTCGTGATAATTCCATTTATTGCAGGCTTAGCCTTGTTTTTATTCAGCAAAAAGTTATCGGACTTAATGCATGATACTGAATAATGAGAGCGGTTTTAGGGGTCAACATAAAAAAAAATACAATAAGATTTGAAAACTGTTTTCTAAAAAGGTTTTTTATTATTAACTTGCAGGCTCATTTTCTGTCAAATAATGAAAGAGGAACGTTTATATAATATCGATATATTTAGTTTACGTAACGGTAAGCACGATTTCGCTTATGAAATAGATGATCGTTTTTTTGCAGCAATGCAAGACAGTTTGGTGGAAAAAGGGACTTTAAAGGTGAATGTTGCGTTGCAGAAATCAGATAATATGATTGTAATGCAATTTGATATCAAAGGAGAA
>CALPQG020000278.1 GCA_943325655.2 Bifidobacterium breve
ATGCTTTGGTGTTGGCTGTTTTTAGAAACTTGTCGGCGGTTGACATGGATATGCGTGTATTTTAATGCTGAAACTTAAAAATCAAATTTAACAAATAAATCGATTAATTTCATTCGAAAATTGAATTGTTATTTTCTACACTAAACTTATTTATTCACTATTTATTAAGCTTTAATCTTGAAGGTTGATTGGCTAAATTCCAGGTAGTTGTAAAAACCAATTGGGCAATTTTATGCACTTTACTGAAAACTATTTTATCAATGGTATCCGTCGATTGATGGTAATCTTCATGTACGCCATTAAAATAAAAGATTACGGGAATATTCTTTTTAGCAAAATTATAATGGTCTGACCGGTAATAAAACTTATTGGGATCATCGGAAGCATCAAATTTATAGTCTAATTTCAAACCACAACAACTCGTATTGGCTTGTTCATTTACCTGTTTCAATTCATCAGACAATTTATCCGATCCAATCACGTACACATAATTCGAGTCTTTGGCATGGTCTGCATCCAGGCGACCAGTCATGTCGATATTCAAATCACAAACTGTATTCGCCAAGGGAAACACAGGAAAATCAGCATAGTATTCAGAACCCAATAATCCATGTTCTTCCCCTGTAAAAGTCATAAAGAGTATACTTCTGCGAGGCCCTTTTCCATCTTTTTTGGCAATAGAAAAAGCTTTGGCCAGCGACATTACCGTAATTACACCAGTTCCATCATCATCTGCCCCTCTAAAAATCTTTTCTTCCTGCATTCCCAAATGATCATAATGGGCAGTAACCACCACCAACTCGTCTTTTAAATCTGTTCCTTCTAAATAGCCCAATACATTTTCTGTTTGAACGGGTGTTTCAATGCTTTCTGCTTTTACAAGCAATTTGGCCGACTTCATTTTAAAACCCGTTTTTTGATAACCCAGTGTTTTTTTTAGGGATAAAAAATCTAACGTTTTTATTGTTAACATTTGCGCTGCTACACTTGGAGAAACGAAAAAAGCCGCATCTGACATTTTGGTTTTTGAAGCAAAGGTCATTTTGGGTTTTGACAAATGGTGCTTCAGTGAAATTACTTTTTTCTCAAACTCCTCATCAGAATTTACCGAAACAATAAATACTTGTGCCGCACCTTTCTCTGTTGCCATCCTGGATTTCTTTTTCCAATCACCAGCCCATGCTGACAAAGTCTTGGTTTTGGTAAGTAAGGAAATACCCGCACTATCCACAGGCTCACCCATGAAGATTACCACCACTTTTCCTTTGACATTGATATTGCTATAGTCTGAATACAAAGGGTCATCAATCCCAAAGCCAGCAAAAACTACTTTAAATTTCGTTTCCTCTTTAATATTCATTTGACCATAGCAGTAGAAATCTTTAAAAAATGCCAACTGCTTTCCGTTTATTTTGAGGTATACTTCACCCCATTTTTTATCTGCCAAATTGAATCTCTGAAAATAAGAACCATGAACAGGAGCAGTCAAACCTTGGTTTTTAAAATGATGGGCAATATAATTGGCGGCACGCACCTGGCCTATTTTACCCGTGCCTCTACCTTCCAAACTGTCTGAAACCAAAACAGATAAATATTGATACAAATCATTTTCATTAATTTCACCGGCATATTTTTTTACCTCCTGCGCAACCAAAGTATAGGGAATAAAAAACCACAAGAGGAGTAATTTAAAAGGTATTTTTGGTGATTTTATAGCCATAAGGTTGTTGGGTCTCGCATTAAAAAGCGCCGCTAAGATAGTTTAAAATCAGCTAAATTAGTACTTGAAACAGTGTAAATGATTACTTTTACAAAACACCTTTGGGTTTTATGAAAAAATATACGCGCGTATTAACAATTGCTGGTTCAGACAGTGGATCAGGTGCAGGAATCCAGGCCGACCTCAAAACATTTACAGCTTTGGATTGTTATGGTACAACTGCAATCACTGCCATTACTTCACAAAATACGGTGATGATTAATGATGTTTTCATTTTACCCACAGAAGTCATTCAAACCCAAATTACTTCAGTACTTGATGACATAGGAACCAATGCCGTAAAAATCGGTATGCTGCCTGACGCTGATGGTATTTTAGCCATAAGTCAATTGCTTCAATTGTACAATACGCCAAACATTGTACTTGACACCATTATGATTGCCAGTTCGGGAAGAAATCTATTAAGTGAGGCAGCATGCAATGCGCTCAAACAAAACTTAATTCCGATTGCAACCCTCATTACCCCCAATATTCCAGAAGCAGAACTTTTGCTGGATGTTAAAATTGCGACTAAAAATGACATTGCTCATGCGCTTAAAGCTTTGCAACAATTGGGCTGCGACAATGTATTGCTCAAAGGAGGACACCTCAAAGGGGACATTTGTACAGATTTTTTGTTGACAGCTGCTGGAAGTATGTATCAGTTTTCACACCCGAGAATAACTTCCAGAAATACACATGGTACGGGTTGTACGTTGTCTTCGGCCATTGCAGCGTATTTGGCTAAAGGTGAAACCTTACCAGAAGCATGTAAAAAAGCAGGAGATTATGTACATCAAGCCATTATAAATGGGGCGAATTATGTGCTCGGAAAAGGAAACGGACCGTTGAAGTGATGAATATTGCGCTGAATGTTGAGTGTTGGGTGTTGAGTTTTTAGTTTCGCTTAACACATGACAGTTTTAAATAATGCTGAAAAAAGCAGTCTTGATTATTGGTTGGTTACATTTTTCAACAATGGAAAAAGTGACAAAAGCCAGTTTGAAAAACTAAAGATAGCTACACGGTTTTTCAGTGGACCCTTTATAAAGTAGTGAAAGAAAATGCAGTATTTTATACTAATAAACAGAGGTTAAAATTTAGCGAAGCTACTAAAAACTCAACATTCAACACTCAACACTAAAAACTATCTTCTCCGTTTCTATTGCTCCAATGCTTTTTTTGAACGCAATAAGCCCTTCGTTACGAACACCTAAATAAGTAGAGATTCCTAAATCCAAAACAGTATAGTGGTTTGTATAAGCATACTCATACATGCCTGCAAACAACAATACCATGGGTGAATAGGCGGTGTACAATTCATGGTCAGCACTATAAAAATTATAAAACACTCCTTTCCCCAGGTGCACACAAACTGCTACAGCAGTAATTTCACCCCCTTTTTTAACTGCAAAAAAAGTATAGCGGTTTCTTAACTGTTGAATCTTTTGGATAAACTCCTCCAAAGTCATGGTCATTGGAAAATCTTTTCTTGCCCTGGCTTTGGCAATAAACTGATGAATATCAGCCAAATTAGGATTAGTCATTTCTTCAAATACAAAACCTGATTTGACCAGTTTGTTCAACCTCCAGCGCTTGCTTGAATGAAGATGCTGGTGAATTGAAGCACCTGAGATTGGCAAATGATAATTCAACTCGGTATAATCAACCTTTACATGCGTAAATACTTGCTTAAATATCGGATAAAAATCAGGCTGTACATACCTTGGACAAGCTTTGATTGTTATGGAAAGAATATTACAAGCAGCAAGGGCTAATTTTACAGCTTTAACAAATGACTCAAAATCAACACCTTCCCTCCCATCAAAACCTGCAAAGGTTGCCCTGAACGGACTCAACCAAACGCCTTCTTCCTTTTTTTGCAATACAACCAAAGCATCGGCTTGTTGAGAAATGTCATTGAACCAATAAAAAGTTAGCGTTTCAGTTTCCCATTGTTTCCAATAGACGTCCTGATTAAACAACCAAGGCTCAAAACTCAAAGTAGGAGTCTCTGCTGGGTTGAGTAGAAGTTGGTATGTAGCGCGATGAATCAAAGTTTTGCAATATACAAATTCTTGTAATCGAAGCTTAAAATATGGATTTAAATGATTTTCATTTACTGTCATCCGCTTAAAATTTCAAGTAAATAACATATCCTTAAATAATACAAAGGCAAAATATTTTATATCTCTCCTTTTTTAGTGAGTTTGTAGTCTCTAACCAAAACAAATTCACTTATGCAAAAATCAACAAAACTATCTGGCCAACCAATTATTTGTCAAATTCTTTCTTTTATTCCTAAAGCTTTAGTTCAAGAAGCAGTTGAAGAGACCTCTTC
>CALPQG020000279.1 GCA_943325655.2 Bifidobacterium breve
CAAATTGTTCAGCAACGTAAGCTTCATTGTCTGGATTGAATTTACTTTTAAATTCCGCCTCTTTGCCTTTTGTTTTGGTTTGTTGTTTGGCTTCCCATTCTTGTTTGGCTTTGTTGTCGTCAAGCGCATCTTGCTCTTTGAGGTATGCCGCGTATTTGAGATTAAACTCATTGACACTGGCCACAATTTTAGGATGCAGGTTGCTGAACACATTATTGGCCTCTTGCAGGCCTGTCAATCTATTGAGCTCATTTTTGATAAGCGCAATCTCCAATTCTTTCTCTTTTGTAAATCGTTTAATTTGAAGACTTGCTTTTACCCTAGGGTCAGTGATTAGCTTTTCTTTGATTTCTTCAGGATTCACATCATCCAAATCCAATTGAGATTTTTTAGAATTTCTATCCAGTAACTCTTTCAAGCGTTTGGTTTTTTCTTGTAGCTTTTGGAAGATAAACACATCCGAAGTATCGGCCATCAAAATGTTTACAATGCGCACATAAGCAAACTGATTTCCTTGTCGCCAAATACGCCCTTTTACCTGGTTATAATCTGTAGGATTCCAATCGGGAATTAAAATATACAAACAGGTCGTTTTATTCTGTAAGTCGATTCCTTCTTTGATGGTACCCGAACCAATGATGATTTTTACTTCCCCAGCAAGGAAACGTTCTTTTATAGATTCCTTTTTCTCTTTGGTGATTTCGCCATACACCAGTTCAACTTCATTCAGTTTGTAACCAATTTCTTTGACCAAGTATTCTTTCATCAAATGAAAATACCTGGTGCCAGCATTCATGTATATCACTTGCCCTGATACATCTTCTTTGCGTGTTTCGTGGTATTCTTTCACACTTCTGACACACTTCATCAAATACTCCAACTTCGGGCTTTCATTGATGTATTCCAAATAAGTCGGACAAGGCAAATCGTTACAAGCAAACAGGTATGGAGAAACGGCGAGCAACTTTTGAAAACTCAAAGCACGCAGTATTCTAGTTGATTCAGCTTCCTCGTCTGCATCATCGAGCTTCTGCATATCATGCAAATACTCACTGGTGTAAGTACACATATTTTCATTCTCCAAAGCCCCTTGACAAACATCTACCAAGGTAAACTTCTCATCATTTAGGTATTGTTGAATTTTGCTCATGTACATCCTCTGCAAAGCATTCATTTGCAAGAATGTTTCTGCACCTCCCCATTTTTTGTCTTTACTCATGTCAGGAATACTGATGGCTTCAGGACGAATCACCATGGCATCTTCGCCAGTTTTATAGTCGATGATGTCATAAATCATTTGACGCAATTCGGGCAAATGCCTAAAACCAACCACCACAGGTTTCACCTCTGGTAAGTTCTTAGCATTGATGACAATTTGGTTTTCCTCCTTGATGAAAGTATCAAAAAATGATTTCAGGCTATCTTTGCCTGTATCTACCAATCGTTGATAATTGGTTAAAGACAGCATTGAAAATACTTCCAATGGAGAATTGGTAAAAGGTGTTGCCGTTAGCATCAAATTGCAGCCGTTCGCTACTTTTTGTATGTATTGTGACAAACAAAAGGCATGAATCCCCTGGTTACTTGGCTGACCAGAATCGAGGTTGTAACGAGCGGCTTCTCTTTTTACAAAGCCATCTTTATCGACCCCAGGCTTCACTTCTCCAGCAATTTTGGTGAATGATTTTTTCATGTTGTGGGCTTCGTCTATCACCAGCATATCCACTTTCATGTCATCAATCATCAACCTGGCATCACGCATAGAAGTACCGATACACTCATCAATCTTTTTAATGAGTTGGGCCTCTTCTTTGGGTTTTAAATCCCCTTGTGAAAGCACCGTGTAAAGTCCGGTTCTTAAAGTGGCTCTTGAATTGTCATTCAATCCAATTCGAACCATTCCGGTATAATTCACCAACATGATAGTGCCTTCTGGTATTGGTTTGATTGCGCCAAGGGTATAAATAGCAATATTGATTTCGGATTCAATTTCAACTTTGGTGTCAATGATTCCTTTCCAAATCACCGCCGCATCCAATTTTTTAACCTTTTCCAAGGCAAGTCCTGCATATTTGGCAATCAAATCAGGATAGAGGAGTTTGTTTTTGGCCAATTGATGGAGAATAGTGAGCAACTTGTCACACAATTCATCGAAATGGGTTTCAAAATATTCCTTCAAGCCAAGTAGTTTCGCAAGTTCTTTCTTTGCCGAGATTAAATCATCTATCAAGCCCTTTTCAGGTCCTGAATAATTCCTAATTTCATTGAAGGTGATTTCGGTATTGAGATTTCCCCAAGCAAAAAGAGTAACATTCGGCACCGCTCCATAAATCCAAACACCATCTTTGTCATAGCCACCGCTGATTTCCATCATCCATTTTTTGTAGGTGGCATCGGGCACAACCACCAAAGCACGTTTGGCATCGCCCATGGCAAAAGCATTGGCAATACAGGCAATGGAAGTAATGGTTTTACCCACCCCAACATCGTAGCCCAACATGGCCGACTTTTTCACTTGACGGTAAGCCACACCATTTCTTTGGGTAGTGGTAAGTAATAAGGGATCACCACCATTGAAGACTTGTGAAAACTCAAAAGTAACAGGGATTTTATTCCAATCGGTTTCTACTACACCGTTGAATTTTCTATTCCATTCAGCATTGATAATTTGAATATCATGTTCATGGAGTTCTTCTTCTAAAAACTTGGTAAACAAGCGGTCACCTTCATTTTTGGCTTTTTGTTTACGGTCTTCGATGAGCTCTTTCTGTTTGTCTTCAGCAATGCTGCGTTTTTCTGAATCGGCTAAAATCAAACGTTTGTTTTCCACGTATTTGAGCACATCATCTTTGCTGAAGGCACCCGTAAATTCTCGTTGTGGCAAGCGTCTCAAGTATATTTGGTAGACTTCATACAAGCTGGTGGCCCCATTGAAAAACAGTTTACTACCTTCTCGAAGTTTGGTAATCAAATACGTTTTACAAAACTCATTGTGAGGAATTAGGTAGATTTTATCATCAGGATTAACCGCATCAATTCTTTTAGCCAGCGGAATTACTTTTTGAAGTGCTGCCAATTGGTAGTTGAGTTGAGAATCGGGCAGACTAGTTGCATCTTTCATTAAAAGTAGCCGTTCAACCGAAGCCAATGTATTGGCCACATCACCTGATAAATACAAGTAACGGTAAGCCAATTTGATGTTGTTTGGACTCGATACATCATACATCAAAAAGCCTTTGGCGATCAATTCATCGGTACTTGATTTGGGCTCAAAATATTGGTTTAGGATATGTTTAGGAAAAACATATAACCATGCATCCAATTCGTCTTGGGTGATTTGTTTGTTGTAAAGTGCGTAGATTTCCTTAAAGCCATTGACCAACTCTTTGGGATTGCCTTTGACCAAGGTTTTCATAGACTTTTCAAACTTCTTTTTGGTAGCCGCTTTGTCTGAGATGGTGTTTAGAATGATTTGTTCTGGAATGATGGTTGGGTTTTCTTCAACCTTTGGTGGCGTACTTTCCACTACTTTCGGTGGTACAATTGCTTGAGGTTCTACAATTATATCCTCAGAAAGTGAAGTAGCAAACTTGGTTTCTAGGATGTTAATAAGGGTATTGAAGGAAGCTTGATTATCGGCATCAATGCTAGAAAAATTGGAAGTGGCTATTACTAAATTATCGTATAATTCTTTGACTTTGGGGTTTTCAACTTTAGACCAGTTGACTAAATCTTGGAAAATGATGTCTTGCGTTTTCATAGTACCTATTTTACTGCAAGTACTGTGAAATTGTGGGCATTGTGATGGGATTTTACTGTTATGGGGGGAATAAAAAAAGCAGGCTCCCAAACCTGCTTCCATTTACCTATTTTTAGCAAACGACAAGTACATAACACAGCGCTACCAAAGGTTAAGCCTGTCCGCCGTAGGAGGATTCAACCGAGTTCTTCCCGAACTCGGGACAGGCTATGGCTTGCAGGCACCACAAAAACTTAGTTTTTGGTTGCTAGGCTTCTTTGTTCAGTAATATTTTCTTCAATTCCGTTACTAATTTTTCACTTCTATATTTGTCAAATTCAGCTATGTTTGTCCATTCTAA
>CALPQG020000280.1 GCA_943325655.2 Bifidobacterium breve
ATCCTGGATTTTAACAACACCTTCCTCAAATTATACCATGGTCAATGGCTTTTTGGTGATTGGGAAATTACTTCAAAATACCACCGTGAATATTGCATTTTCTATTGGTGGAACTCCTCCAACGGTAAACATTACTGCTCCGCTTAACAACGCAACGTATACTGCTCCTGCTACAGTGATCATTACTGCCAATGCTTCAGATGCAGATGGCACTATCAGTAAAGTAGATTTTTATGCAGGTGTAACTTTAATCGGATCTGACAATTCAAGCCCATATTCCATGATATGGAATAATGTTGTTGCCGGTTCGTACGCAATAACTGCAAAAACTACGGATAATTCCAATGCGGTTACGACTTCCGCAATCATCAATATCATTGTAAACAGTACTACCAACAATCCTCCTGTAATTACTTCGACAGCAATTACTACTGCCACTCAGGATGTTTTGTATGCGTACACAATTACCGCAACAGATGCAGATCTTGCAGACGTGCTGACTTACAGTGCACCTGTAAAACCAGCCTGGTTGAGTTTGAATGCTACTACAAGAGTGCTTTCAGGAACACCGACTGCCGCAAATATTGGTACACACTCCGTTACCTTAAGAGTGAGTGATGGCAAAGTAAACACCGACCAGTCTTTTGTGATTACGGTTACTGGTAGTTCAACAGGTAATTTTAAATTGGTCGACGATTTTGTAGGTGGTGATGGCTTGCCAGGTTCGATGAATGACTTAGGTTTTTCCATTGAAACATGGAGAGCCAATGCATCGGTGGCAAGTGGTATTCTGAACCTCGCTAATATAGCAGGAAGTACGGAAGTAAGCTGGACGAGTAATTGTGGTAACCAGAATTATAAAGTTTATGGAGGAATTGAAATCAAAGCCAAAGCTTCTGCACCAACGAATGTCATTGTCAGGGTTGGGAAATATACCGCTGCTAAGACGCTGAACATAAGTACAAGCATGACTACTTTTTGGATTCCATTTGCTGATTTTGGCGTGGATGGAGCTACAATTGAAAGGATTACCATTGGAGAATTTAGTGTTTCCAGTTCAACTGTGAATATTGATAATATCAGTTTTGGAAAAACAAGTGGAACCACTAATAATCCTCCGATAATTACATCAACTGCTATTACCTCTGCCACACAAGATGTAGCGTATTCATACACGCTCACGGCAACTGACGCAGATATTACTGATGTTCTCACTTTTAGTACACCTGTAAAACCAGTCTGGTTGAGTTTTAATACCAGTACAAAAGTGCTTTCAGGAACGCCGACAGTTGCCAATATTGGTACACACCCTGTTACTTTAAGGGTAACTGATGGTAAAGTAAATACAGATGAGTCATTTGTCATTACGGTAAGTGGTTCAGTTACTGGCAATAATAAATTGGTAGATGACTTTGTAGGTGGAGACGGTTTACCTGGCTCATTAAATGACTTAGGTTTTACCATAGCATCCTGGAAAGCGAATCTTGCGGTAAACTCGGGAGCATTAACGATTGCCAATTTAGCAGGAAGCACAGAAGCAAGTTGGACGACAAACTGTGGTGGGCTGGATTATTCGGCTTATTTGGGTATTGAAATAAAAGCCAAAGCTTCTGTGAATACCGCTGCCATCGTAAGGATTGGAAAATACAATGCAACGACCATTAATTTAACCAACACTTACCAAACTTTTTGGTTGCCTTGGTCAAATTTTTCAACCAATGGTAAGGTCTTGAATTTTATTTCAGTAGGGGAATTTATTCCTTCAACTGCAACCTTAAGTTTGGATTATGTGAGTTTCGGAAATAACCCAAGCGGAGCCAGGATATCAATTATAGAGACTTCTCAAAATAGTTCTGCTTCAGAAGAGGAAGTAATAGGCGTTTTTCCTAATCCGATTCAAAACAGTTTGGGTATTACATTAAATCTAAATAAAGAATCTTATGTGCGTTTTGAAATTTTCAGTGTGGGAGGAGAGAAAATGATAAGCACAGTGTCTCAATTATTTTCAGCGGGTGAACAGGTGCATGAATTTGATACCTCTGAATTTAGCGCTGGAATGTATTATGTCAAAGCTATAGTTAACAATAATGTTTATTTCAAAAAAATAATTAAACTGGATTAATTGATTTGGCGATTTGTAACTTGAATTCAGCCATCAAATCACCAATAAACAGCAATTGTTTTTTGATTTTCAAAATGAATAGTAGCAAATCTCATCGACTCAGGCCATTGCTTGAGACGATGAGATTTTTGCTTTATACGGTAAATGGGTAATAGAAAAATGGATTGTAAACCCAATACATTTGAATATTGATTAATTTAGCCTAAAATTGAGGATTATAGTTTTTTTGTGGATATTGAACGAGACCATTCCGGGTTAATTGTCATGTAATATTCAAAATTTAATATTCAAAATTTAACATTCAAAATTTAACATTCAAAATTACATAAAACATGGGTGTACATCGATTAATCAAAGAAGAGGAAAAACGATTGTTGTTGTTTTTATTTGAACAGGTTGGCGTTTCTGAAAAGCAATATCCATTAACAGGATTGGTAGATGAATATGAGGGAGGTAAAATGGGGAGCATCAGTTTTTCACTTGATGGTGAAGCAACCTATGCCGGTGATTTAATACAGGTAGATTATACTGATACTGATGGGACTGAAATTGTTATTACCCTTACCCATGATACTGAAAATCAGTTGTTAGATTTAGATTTCTGGAAAGTAGATTTTTCTGCTTTAATCACCTATCCCCAACCAGAAAATGTTATTGTGAAAAAATATTAACCATGAATAAACAAGTAGATTATTACTTACCTATTGCTGATGGTTTGGATAATGTATTGTACTTGTTGTCTACTATATTTTATTACATGCAGTTGTTGTATTCAAGGTCTGAAAACCAATAGGATTGTTTTATTCTGATTCAATGGGAAGGTATTTACTGAAAATTATAACCTAAAACCAAATTTGTTTTTGACCATTATAGCTCAAAAATTAACATTCAAAATAAAAAGTCATCGTATGAAGCAGGATTAAATCCAGGTTCATACGATAACATAGGGTAGAGACTTCTTATGGAAACTTTGGGAACTTTGAAAAATCAGGTTTTCGTTTTTCTATAAATGCATTTTTACCTTCTTTTCCTTCTTCACTTAGGTAATACAATAAGGTGGCATTTCCAGCCAATTCCTGAATGCCGGCTTGTCCGTCAAGCTCAGCATTGAACGAAGATTTTAACATTCTTAAAGCCAAAGGACTTTTGGTTAAAATTTTTCTACACCATTCAATCGTCGTATCTTCAAGTTTGTCTAAAGGAACTACTTTATTAACAAGTCCCATATCCAATGCTTCCTGAGCATCGTATTGGTCGCACAACAACCAGATTTCTCTTGCTTTTTTTTGACCCACAATTCTAGCCAAATAAGATGCGCCAAAACCACCGTCAAAACTTCCAACTATTGGTCCTGTTTGTCCAAATCGGGCATTTTCAGCAGCAATGGTCAAGTCACAAAGTACATGCAACACATGTCCACCACCAATTGCCCATCCTGCCACCATGGCTATTACTGGTTTTGGAATACGGCGAATCTGCATTTGTAAATCAAGTACATTAAGACGAGGCACACCATCGTCACCCACATAGCCACCATTTCCCCTTACTTTTTGATCACCTCCACTGCAAAATGCTTTTCCACCTTCACCTGTTAAAACCACTACCCCAATTTCAGTGTTTTGCCTGCAATATTCCATTGCTTCAGACATTTCCATCACCGTTTGTGGGGTAAATGCATTGTGAACATGTGGTCTGTTAATGCTGATTTTACCAATACCTTCAAATTGTTGAAATAAAATTTCTTTGTATTCTTTAATCGTTTTCCAAGGGTAATTGCTTTGCATCGTTTATGATTTATTGGTTCTGTTTAAAATTTAGTTTCACTTGAGTTCGATTGTTAATTTTTATTGAATAATGTCAGATTTGTAATCAATAAACGTAATGTTAATCGGGTTTGCGTTAGGGGTAGTCCCGATGCTTCTGGATTATTTTATCCCGCTTTTCGCGGGAGCGTGCAACCGAAGGGGAACGTCCTTG
>CALPQG020000281.1 GCA_943325655.2 Bifidobacterium breve
AATGTATTTGGTATAAGTTATTAAACGGCAAGATGCCATTTTCATAAGCGTCACTAGGCAGGAGCCGAGCGACTGCTGGACATTAGGAATAATAATATTGAGTATTTACCTTAATTTAAACGTTAAACCTCCTCTTATAATTAACCCATTATCTAATTGTTCTCCTAGTGCATACCCCATGGTTTTATAACCTAGATGCAATGTTGCACCCATGGTGTGATAATTTGATATAAAATCGTAATTAATGGTTGTTATAATTTGACCACCAAGTCCTTCTGAGCGAAAAAGAGCTTTATCTTTAAAATATTCAATTGAAGGCTGTTGCCAAATCTGTGCTGATAAGTTAAATGAGCAATTGGCGTTTTTTTTTAAATTCCAAGCATTCGCAGCTATTCTCCAAGAGGGCTCAAAAGAGCCATCTGAATGACTAAAATTCAATTGAAACAACTTTTGATCAACTTTAAAATAGTTTTGCAAAACCAATTCAATTCCATAAGGTGTATTTTCAAACCTGTATCTTGGAAGATACTTAATGTTATTTGATAATTTAATCATCCCAATTTTTGACGAATGCTCCCCTAAAATCAAGTAGTTGTAAAAAAGAGACTTATAGGCGAAAAAATTTATAGGATCTGTGAGTAAGGCAATTAAAGAATATGCACGTACTTTACTTAAGGTTAAAGCCGAACTATTGTAAAAATTGTTTAATGATTGTCTGTAATCATAAGGATCACCCCAACTAGTAACAAAGGCAGCATAACCAGGGGCATCATTACTTGCATAAAGATAAGCAAGCGTGTAATTGTAACTAAATTGTTCGTCTAGTAAAATATTTTTTCTTAGCACATCAGCAAAAACAAGATTGGCTTCAGAGCCTGCAAGTGTTATTGCGATGTCTTGCTGTGCCGTCATATTATTATCTTGAGACAAGCTTATATATGGAAAATCAAATGAAAATGGAGGAGGTGGATTATTTATAAATTCAATAATCTCACCACCTGCTTCTAGTGCTCTATATCCATGGCCAAACCTTTCGTGGTTCATGTTCATCATATAATATGTTAGCACATAATTGGTTAAAAATAGTTTACTGAATCGATAAACAGGATTCACAAAAGGAGCTAATTTATATTCTTTGTTGATGATATTTTTTTTTACCAATAAGCTGTCTAAATTATCAAACAAATAGAAGCCAGTAGCAAAATTTTCAGCTGCCATATTCATTCCTTCTTGCTTTTCATAGATCAAGTTGTACCTCGATTGAGCTATACTGTTGATTAGCATGAGTAAAAACAAACTTGATGTTATTATTTTTTTGTACATTATTTTGTGCTGTTTTTTTAAATATACCTAATTCACCACCCATATAGCGCAAGGTTAAGCATAGCGGTACATGTGCCTGTTCGCCTTGTGTATACGCTTAAATATTAAATAATCCACCTGTTTTATAAACACTTACTTGTCTCTTTTTAACAACCCAGCACAAGTACCGCTTCGAACAGCAAATTAAAATCAATTAATAGTCATTAATTTTTCAATATAAATTTGTAATCATAGTATGTGCCATCGCTTGTTTTGGCAGAGATAAAATACTTACCTGTAGGTCCTTCAAAGTGGTTTTGAATATGATTAACTCCTTTGCTAACTTGTTTGGTTTCCGATTTCAATATTTGCCCAATAGCATTGTATATTTTTAAGTCAACACTTGCCTCAACAGATGATTGAATAACTATATTAAAGTTTCCATCTGATGGATTAGGAAACAAATCTATGATTTTAAATCCTTCAAAATTTACCACCGCTATGTCAGAATAGCTAAAGTTTTTGTCGAAATCAACTTGCTTTAACCGGTAATACGACGTGCCTGATAGTGGGTTATCATCATTGTTTGCATAATTCAATACATTACTTGAATTGCCTGCACCTTTTATGGTATCCATTGATTCCCATACTTTTCCATCAACTGAACGTTCTATGACAAAATAATCGTTGTTAATTTCAGTAGCAGTTTGCCAATGTAGTTCAACTACACTATTTTTAAGTTTTGCCTTAAAGGAAAGCAATTCAATGGGAAGCGCAACAGCTAATGGAACAAACTCACCTGTACCCAATTGTGTTGCAGTGTAGGTACTTCCATTACCTGGATTAGTAAAGCGAATTTGTGCCAATTTCCCAGCCGATAATTCGGCACTTGAACCAGTAAAGATTTTACCAGAGGTACCGGCGGTGCCATCGTATGCTCCTTGCCAGCCTGTAACAGTTAAAACCTTGCCGCCTGTCCATGATGCAGCATTGCTTGCTGCAAAATTCAAGTTATGACTACCTGTACCCAACGTTATTGTACTATTGTCGCTTAAGGTTAAAGTTCCTACTGTTTCGCTGAAACCTGCTCCCGAACCGGTGCGGAGTGTACCACCTTTCATGTTGATATTACTTGCGTCGGATATTTTATTTGCCGCACCCAAACCCATGGTTCCTGATGTTGCAACGGTTATATTTTGCGCATTGGCGCATAAACAAGTCAATAATATACATGGCAAGAGACATACAACTGCTTTTTCAATGAGCGTAAATGATTTTTTCATAAGAAATTGTTTAAATTAATAATTACCCATAACCAATACTCAATGCTGGTTTATAGCATTCCCCTTTACCAAATACCAATCTACCCAAGCATCCATTTGTTTAACTGAATTGGGGCGAAGGATAATTTTTCGGTTTTTATCTAACAAATACATGGTTGGGGTGCCAAACACATAGTAATCTTTAACGATAGTGCCATCCCATTTTTTTAGGTCGGTAATGCTTATAAACGGATAATTGATTGTGAACTCATAAAATGCTTTTTGGTCTTCGTCTAACGAAACCAACAACACCTCTACGCCTTGTGCTTTCCATGTGCGGTATAATTTGGCAATGGCCGGCATTTCCTCTTTGCATTTTGGGCACCAACTGGCACCAAAAACCACTAAAGTATAATTACTTGTTAAATCAGATAACTTATGAATAGTAAAGTCATTCGTAGGATTTACCCTAGTAGTAGGAAACACAATATCGGGGGCGGTATTGCCCACTTTCATGGCTCGGTAGGTTTCGAGTTGCCTAGCTAAATCGCTATTGATGGTGCAACTTACTTCGTTGAGTACTTTCAATGCCAAATATTCTGAGGCTTTAAACAAACTACGCTTTTCTAATACATCAAAAAGATAATCGGTCACTTCATTCAGTTTTTGTTCGTCTTTTTTAAGAGGTGTGAGCATGGCATCAATAGAAATCTGCATTTCAACAAATACCGAATCCAAAGGTTTGCCACAGTTTTCTAGTAACCAAAAATGATTTTCAATGGCCTCTTTAAACAAACCACTTTTATACAAGCGTTTATCGGTATAATCTAAAGCCCTAAAAGCGGCAATAGTAGCCGGAATTTCTTTTGTGCGGTATTGCGCAATGGTTGATACCGAGCTTACTAGTTTACGCACAGGTAAAAACCAGCTTACATAGCTCTCTTTGGGCAGCGATTGTAAAAACAATTGGTCTTGCTTTTGAATACGTTGTTTTTCTTTCAGAATAGCTTTACGAGGTTTTGCTTGCACCGTAAACAGCGCATCTGTAGTATATATATTCTCTAAATAATCCCAAGCACTTAAGGCTTGTTCACGGCGTGGGTGCTGTTGGGCATATTGTTCAAACCATTGGTTTTGTTTGCCCTTGGTTATTTTTATGGTTTGTGTATTGCTTAATGATTCGCCAAGCAATTCAATTTCTTCACCGCTTAAAACTACAAGCAAAGGTTTATTATCGGTTGATTTTAAATAGCCCATACCCAAATCTGTGCTGGCATAAGCAAGTTTAAAATTACCATTGGCATCGATTTTTGTTGTAGCAATAGCATAAGTTTGCAAACCTTTAAAGCCTTCTAAAGCTATTTCTTGATTGGCTAAAAAGGTGAGTTTACCCGAAATAGTTTGGGCATTGCTGAGCATAGCCATCAAAACTAAACCAATAAAAAACCCATACTTTTTTATACCATACATTAGCGGTACTGTTTTATAATCAATGAATTGCTAGTGAAATAGCCTGCCACACTA
>CALPQG020000282.1 GCA_943325655.2 Bifidobacterium breve
AAATAAGAGAATTGCAGAGATTAAATCTGGCGAGAAACCAGCTTTAACGCCAGATGCAAATGCTAAATATTATGCTGAAGTTGAAATTGATTTGGACTTGATTAATGAGCCAATGATTGCTGATCCGGATGTGAATAATGCGGATGTTTCTAAAAGATATACCCACGATACCATCAGACCGCTATCATTTTATGGTGGTACTAAAAAAGTAGACCTAGGATTTATCGGTTCTTGCATGGTGCATAAAGGCGATATGAAAATTTTAGCCCAAATGCTTAAAAATATTGAAGCGCAAAATGGTAAAGTAGAGTTTAAAGCACCACTTGTAGTTGCTCCTCCGACTTATAACATTGTAGATGAATTGAAAGCAGAAGGTGACTGGGAAGTATTGCAGAAATATTCAGGTTTCGAATTTGATGACAATGCGCCTAAAGGTGCTGCGCGTACCAAATACGAAAACATGTTGTACCTAGAGCGTCCAGGATGTAACCTATGTATGGGTAACCAAGAAAAAGCAGAAAAAGGCGATACCGTAATGGCTACTTCTACGCGTCTTTTCCAAGGCAGGGTAGTAGAAGATACAGAAGGTAAAAAAGGAGAGTCTTTGCTTTCCTCTACGCCAGTAGTGGTACTTTCTACTGTACTTGGTAGAACACCAACGATTGAAGAATACATTGCAGCAGTGGATGGCATTAACTTGACTAAGTTTTCGCCATCTCACATGAAGTTGGTAAATTAGGAAATATCTAATTAAACAAATACTAATGCGACATTCTTGAAAAAGGGTGTCGCATTTTTTAATTAAATAATGAGATTTTTAAGAATTTGATTTAGTTTTGAACTATGACTGATTTACAATGAAACGTGTATAAGGGTAGGGTTAACCCCGTTTTATATACAACTGCAATAATTTAGTTATTTTTCCTTATTTATTTTAATCTTTTAGGAATTTGTTTCTATTTAAATTCCTGAAACTTCTAACTTTATAAAGTTTTAGGAATTGAAGTACTTTGCAATTCCTAAAACTTTATAAATATTTGCACTTTTAGGGATTTAGGTCTATTTTTGTACTATGGATGACATTGTTAGAAACGAATACATGGAAAGACTTTGGGTATTGAGAAATCAAAACCTTATTAAAGTGGTTACCGGAGTGAGGCGCTCAGGAAAATCTACCATTATGCTTCAATTTCAGAAAAGGCTATTTGATGAAAATCCAGCTGCTACTGTTTTATCAATCAATTTTGATGTGCCTGAATATCGTTTTTTAGCTGAAAATAGTTGGAAAGAAGTATATGATTACGTACAAAAAATTCTGAAACCAAATGTGAAAAACTATGTATTTTTAGACGAAGTGCAAAATGTAGTTGAGTTTGAAAAATTATTAGAAGGTTTATTTGTAAACTCTCAAGTCGATTTGTATGTAACAGGTTCAAATGCTTATTTACTTTCGAGCGAATTGGCTACTTTGCTTACAGGCAGGGCTTTTGAAATCAATGTGTTGCCATTTTCTTTTGCTGAATATGTGGCTTTTACTGGCAAAAAAGATAATTTGCAAAAGTCATACACCGAATATGTGCAAACAGGAGGATTTCCTGAAGCAATACGATTATCGTTTGCAGGTATAATATATTCAAATCAATATGTACATGGTGTGTTTCAAAATATTTACCAAAATGACATTCAAAAACGCCATAAAATATACAACAAAGAAGCTTATTTAAGGGTAGTTAACTTTTTAATTGATAGTGTGGGTTCTTCTGTATCTGCCACCAATATAGCCAATGTGTTGAGTGCCAATGGTAATAAGATAACGAATAAATCAATTTCGTCTTATATAAACACGCTAGTAGAATCTTATATATTTTACAAAGCCAATCGCTATGATATCAAAGGGAAACAACATTTAAGTACCTTAGAAAAATATTATATGGTAGATTTAGGCTTAAGAAATGCGTTGTTAGGTAAAGAATTAAGTACAGATAGAGGACATTTATTGGAAAATGTAGTTTATCTAGAATTGATTAGAAGAAATAACCAAGTTTGGGTAGGTAAAATTGATGATTTAGAAGTTGATTTTGTGGTTCGTAACCCAGAAGGGGATACGCAATATATACAAGTGGCCCAAACCTTACAAAATCCTGATACGCTCGCTAGAGAATTAAAACCATTCAACAAAATAGCCGACCATCATGAAAAAATGATCATCACTATGGATTATGAAAAGGGTTCGTATAATGGTGTGAAACAAATAAATATAATTGATTGGTTGCTAGGGAAATGATTCAGAAAATGTGTGTTTAAAAGAAATGATTTTTATCATAAAAGCGACATTCTTGAAAAAGGGTGTCGCTTTTTTAATGATAAAAATAGTTTTAATCTCTAATAAAACTTATTTTAAAATCTGGGTCATAAGATTTTTCTGGGGACTAAGAAATTATTAACCTTAACTGAATATGTATTATTGAGCGTTTTGTAAAAGTATCTATGGTAGAATTTGTATGATATCTTATTTGTTTAGGATACTATGATTTTATTTTTTTTGAATGTTTTTAGTTATAGATGATGTTGTTTTGGTTAGCTATTGCAAATGCAGCTTAATTGTATTAGGGCGTTTCCGCCGAGGCGGACCGAGCTTTCGGTACTCGCTTTTTCTTTGTTATCGAAAGTGTTATTTATTAATAGATTGAACAACAAAGAAAAGAGCTCAAACAATACCTCAATCTCTAACGCTTGGCACTAAACACTAAACTTTCTGATTTGAATTTACTCAAATTAATAGTGTGATTTGCTTTTTCAATAAATGATTGCGCTAAAAAAAGTGATGATGCTTATCTATAGAAAATCATTTAGCGCTGCTATTTTAAACAAAACATAAACCTTGCTTCAGAAACAACATGTGCTTATAAACAAATTATGATTTCCATCCTTCTCCCCAACTTTATCGTGTGACCCTAAAATCTTCGTTATTAAAAATTGATTTTAATTAGAATAAATTTTAATATTAGCCTACTATTGTACAAGTAATTAAGCATAACAAGTATGCTAAAAAATAATTTGACGTGACATCAAAAGGTGTCATTTTTTTAATTTTATCCAAATATAATTCATTATGGCATTTGATATAGAAATGATTAAAAAAGTGTACGCTGGCTTACCTGCTAAGGTAGAAGCTGCACGCAAAGTGGTGGGGAAACCATTAACATTGACCGAAAAAATTCTTTATGCACACTTGTCTGATGGTGTTGCAACGGAAGCTTACGGTAGAGGCAAATCTTATGTAGATTTTAATCCTGACCGTGTAGCTATGCAAGATGCTACTGCTCAAATGGCTTTGTTGCAGTTTATGCAAGCTG
The DNA here is from genome assembly GCA_943325655.2 of Bifidobacterium breve. Classification (GTDB taxonomy): domain Bacteria; phylum Bacteroidota; class Bacteroidia; order Cytophagales; family UBA9547; genus CALPQG02. The sequence goes on from CALPQG020000282.1 coordinate 3,357, forward strand.
GTCGTCCTCAGGTTGCTGTGCCTTCAACTGTGCACTGTGACCACTTGATTATGGCAAAAGTTGGGGCAGAAAAAGATTTAGAATTTGCCACCAAAGAAAGCAAAGAAGTATTTGATTTTTTAGGGTCTGTTTCGAATAAATATGGGATAGGTTTCTGGAAACCTGGCGCTGGTATTATTCACCAGGTAGTGTTAGAAAATTACGCTTTCCCTGGTGGATTGATGATTGGAACTGACTCCCACACCGTGAATGCAGGTGGATTGGGAATGCTTGCCATTGGCGTAGGTGGTGCTGACGCTTGTGATGTAATGGCTGGTTTGCCTTGGGAGCTTAAATTTCCAAAGTTAATCGGGATCAAACTGACTGGTAAATTAAGTGGCTGGTGTGCTCCAAAAGATGTGATTTTGAAAGTAGCAGGTATCCTTACGGTGAAAGGTGGAACAGGTGCTATCGTTGAATATTTTGGGGAAGGGGCAACTTCTATGTCTTGTACCGGTAAAGGAACCATCTGTAATATGGGGGCTGAAATTGGCGCCACTACTTCTACTTTTGGTTATGACGAATCTATGGAACGGTATTTACGTGCTACTGGCCGTGCTGAAATTGCTGATGCCGCAAATGGTGTAAAAGTACATTTGAATGCCGATCCAGAAGTGTATGCTAACCCTGCATTATATTTTGATGAAGTAATTGAGATCAATTTATCTGAATTGGAAC
>CALPQG020000283.1 GCA_943325655.2 Bifidobacterium breve
AGCATTGTCTGTGGCGGAAAAATATTTAATATTATTATAATTAATAGCACCGGTTGCATCAAACAAAAACCTGGTATCTGGAATATTATCAATACCAAACCTGATGTAAGAAAGCGCTAAAGTGCTATTAGCGTCTGGTTTAGTAGAAATACTTGCATAGTCATATTTTGAAATTCCAGCAAAAAACTCAGAGTGCATGTAAGCAATCTGGTATTTGTTCGTAATGGAAGTGAGTCCTGCAGGGTTCCAATATCCAGCAGTTACGTCATTTACAAATGCTACCCCAACATTTGACATGGCCAAAGCTCTTGCTCCAACACCAATATTCAAAAATTCATTACTGTATTTGGGGGCTGTAATTTGTGCGTAAGAAGATATATTAATAAGTACTGTTGTAAACACTAAAAACCGTAATTTTAACATATATTTTATATTTTAGACTATACTAACGTCTATCTATTTTTCAAATTGTTTAGGATGTGAAATTAGTGATTTTTACTAAAGATTAATATAAAATAAAAATTATATTCCATTTGACCACCCATCTCATGAAAGGCTACGTATCAAACTGTGATTAACATTAAATTTGAAGGCCGTGAATGTTAGGATAAAGTTTTTAGGTGGAGCTCAGTCAGTGACAGGTTCTAAATATTTGGTTGAAGCCGATGATTTCAAAGTCCTAGTTGATTGTGGTCTATTTCAAGGACTTAAAGAACTAAGAGAGCGAAATTGGATTGAATTCCCAACAGATCCGCGTACTATCAATGCCGTCATCATCACCCATGCCCACATTGATCATGTGGGTTACCTGCCTAAACTTTACAGAGATGGTTTCCGTGGTCCAATTTACTGCACCGCAGCAACCAAAGATTTAGCCAAAATCATGTTGCTTGATGCCGCTAAACTGCAGGAAGAAGAAGCCGAATATGCTTTTAAAAAAGGATATTCCAAACACGACAAACCTCAACCATTGTATAACACAGAAGATGTGGAAAATTTACTCCCATTTCTTGAAGGCTACAGATACAACCAACGAATTGCTTTGAGCAATAAAGTCGCTATTAAATTTCATGATGCTGGCCATATTCTAGGTTCAGCAATCACTGAATTGTTTTTACAAGGAGACAAAATGCGTAAAAAAATTGTATTCTCAGGAGATATTGGCAGGTACAACAAACCTTTACTTAGAAATCCGTCAGCCGTCAAAGATGCAGATTTCTTATTGATTGAATCCACTTATGGCAATAAAGAAAACCCACCAGTAGATCCAAAAGAACAATTAGGAATTGTAATCAATGAGGCTTTTGAAAAAAATGGCTGTTTACTAATTCCTGCATTTGCTGTTGGGAGAACACAAATGTTGCTGTTTTACATCCGTCAATTAATTGAAGAAAAGAAAATACCCGCAGTACCGGTATTTGTTGACAGTCCGATGGCAATCAATGTTACGGCCTTGTACCAACGCCACCAAACCTTTCATACCATCAAAGAATCAGAAAGTATTTACTCGTCAATTTTCGAATTTCCAACCCTTAATTATTATAGAAGTCAAGTCGATTCAGTGGCCATAAATAACATCAGAAGCCATGCCATCATCATTTCTTCTAGTGGGATGTGTAATGGTGGTAGAATTCTACATCACTTATTCCACAGACTACCTAGAAACAATGACACCCTCCTATTCGTAGGTTACCAGGCGGAAGGTACTCGTGGAAGAAAAATAGTGGATGGAGATAAAAAAATTAAAATACTAGGGGAAGAAGTGGATGTAAACTGTAACATCGTACATATCAATGGACTTTCAGCCCATGCAGACAAAAATGAACTGTTCAAATGGATGAGTAATTTCAAAGAAGGCCCTAAAAACACCTTTATCATTCATGGAGAACCTGAAACACAACACATTTTTGCGGAAGCCATCCATCAAAAATTAGGTTGGAATACTTACGTACCCGAACACCTAGAAAGTTACGAATTGTTCAAAGGCATATAAAACCCTCCCCGCTTATTTACACCAATTAACACATAAAAAGCTACTTCTTTGAAGTAGCTTTTTCAATTTGAAAGCCATCCAAAAGTAGCTATAATCTGATTGAGTTGTGGAAGTTCAAATTGACTAAAAGCAACGTATAAATCAATTACAAAACATGGTAGATTTTAAAACTAATGTATCAACTAATCCAAGTGAATTGACAACTGAAGTTTATCATCCTTAGTTTCCGATTCATTTTTGTCAATTTGACAAATTATTTTTAATTTTCTTTTTTTATCCCTTCATAATTTAAATAATTGAATATCTTGCATTCTATATATGAACGAAGAAAACGAATACCAACTACATACTTTCCCAAACGGCATTAGATTAGTTCACAAACAGGTAATGCATACAAAACTGGCACATTGTGGTTTTATGCTGGATGTTGGTAGCCGTGATGAAAGTACTGACCAAATTGGAATTGCCCATTTTTGGGAACACATGGCTTTTAAGGGAACCACCAAACGAAAAGCTTTTCATATTATCAATAGCCTTGAATCTGTTGGTGGAGAATTAAATGCGTATACGACCAAGGAAAAAATTTGCTTTCATGCGTCCCTTCTTGTCAACTTTTTTGAAAAAGCGGTAGATATCCTTACAGACATTACCTTCAATTCCATTTTCCCTGAAAAAGAAATTGAAAAAGAACGAGGCGTCATTCTAGAAGAAATGTCAATGTACCTGGATGCACCGGAAGATGCTATACACGACGAATTTGATGATGTTATTTTTAAAAACCATGCCCTTGGCTACAACATTCTTGGTACAGAAGAAAGCGTAAAATCTTTCCAAAAAAGTGATTTCGAAAAGTTTATCAAAGAAAATATAGACACGAGCAAAATTATTTTTTCATCGGTAAGCAATTTACCTTTTGACAAAGTAATCAAAACTGTAGAACGTTACATCAACGATATTCCGGCTATCAATTGCACCAGAACCAGAACTAAATTTGAGGTTTATACACCCAAATACGAGGTAAAAACCATAACAACCACACAGTCACATTGCGTTTTTGGAAGACCTTCTTATACGGTGGAGAGCGATAACAGGCTCCCATTTTTCATGCTCAATAATATTTTAGGAGGTCCTGGAATGAACTCTCGTTTGAATTTGGTTTTAAGAGAAAAATATGGCTATGTTTATGGCGTAGACGCTTCTTTTACCTCCTATATCGACACAGGATTATTTAATATTTATTTTGGTACTGAAAAAAAACACCTTCAACGTTGCATTGATTTGGTCAATAAAGAAATGAAACGGATGAAAGAAATTCCTTTGGGAACCACCCAACTGCATGTCGCCAAAGCCCAACTTATGGGTCAATTGGCCATGTCAGAAGAAAGCAATAGCAACTTTATGCTGATGATGGCCAAAAGCATGCTTGATTTGGGAAAAATTGATACTTTAAATACCATTTTTGATTTGATCAAAAATGTTTCATCCAAAAATTTACAAGACTTAGCCAATGAAATGTATGACTTTGATTCCTTCAGTTATTTAATTTACAAGCCTAAATAATTTTCAAATAACCCATTCATTGAATAATAAAACGAGTTGGTAATTAATGGAATTGCTAGATAAATATATCAATAAGTATGTGGAAGCACATTCTGAACCTGAATCTGTATTGCTTGGCAGACTTTCGAGAGAAACGTATGTAAAAGTGTTGCGGGCAAGAATGCTTTCAGGGCATTTACAAGGTCGTGTTTTGAGCATGCTTTCACACATGATTAAGCCTTTAAACATTCTTGAAATAGGAACCTTTACCGGTTATTCGGCTTTATGTTTGGCCGAAGGAATTCAGGAAGATGGAATACTTTGTACAATTGATATCAATGAGGAGTTGGAAGATTTTGTTCGTCCATTTTTTGAAGAATCAGCTTTTCATAAACACATCGATTATAGAATTGGCAATGCGTTGGATATTATTCCAACACGTACTGATCAATATGATTTGGTATTTATAGATGCCGACAAAATCAACTATGCCAAGTATTATGCATTAATATTTGATAAAGTTACTACTGGAGGAT
>CALPQG020000284.1 GCA_943325655.2 Bifidobacterium breve
TAGCAACAGGAAGTGTTCCAGTTACTCCGGTAGTCAATGGTAATCCCGTTGCATTGGTTAACACCCCTGAAGAAGGTGTGCCCAAGGCAGGAGTGGTTAAAACTGGTGAAGTCAACGTTTTATTCGTTAAGGTTTCTGTTCCTGCTAATGTAGCAAGCGTTCCCGTGGTTGGAAGCACTACCGTTCCTGTGCCTGCGGTAGCATTGGCATTCAAGATTGTTGTACCTGAAGTTGAACCTGCAATCACAAGTTTGCCAACGTTGCCTGTAGCTCCGAAGGTCTTAGCACCAGTTACTGTCTGAACTCCAGCTAAAGTCATATCGCCTGTTCCTGCATTTCCCCAGCTTGGTGCAAGTGTTGTTCCATTGCTTTGAAGCACCTGTCCTGCAGTACCGTTGGCCAACATTGCGGTAGTTCCTGCTGCTGTCTGGTATGGAATCTGTCCGCCTAATCCTCCAGCAAGGTTGGTTGCCGTGGTTGCGTTTCCGCCAATATTCAAGGCGGTGGCTGTTCCGGTAATGTTTGTTCCTACCAATGAAGAAGGTGTGCCCAAGGCAGGAGTCACCAGCGTAGGAGAGTTTGATAAAACCACGCTTCCAGTGCCTGTAGAGGTGGTAACACCGGTACCTCCGTTGGCAACAGGTAAAGTACCAGTGGTTGCATTGATAATATATACCCAAGCACTTCCATTATAATAATAGTTTCCGGCAGTTCCATCAGTTTGATACACCATAAGACCTGTCGCTGGAGATGAAATGGCACTGCGTTGGGCTGCTGTCATACGAGGAGGTAAAAAACCTTGGGTGGTGGTGGTTAAATCCAATACCGCCGAGGCGTTAGGTGAGGTGGTACCAATACCTACTTGGGCATTTATATCCCCCCATAAAAAACTGACAATCAGTGTACTAAATGCGGTTTTTAAGAATTGATTTTTCATGGTGATGATTCTTGTTTGGGATTCATTTTTGTTTGTTGTCCAATGAAAATAGGGCAATCAGAATTCAATGTAATAATAAAGGTAAAGCTTTTTTCTTTTAATAAAAATGAAGTAGCATTATTTAAACTTACGTTTGGAAACATTTTTTGATGGTCGCTTTTCTCAAAGACAAGTACAGGGTAGAAGGTATTAAGTACAAGGTATTAAGTACAAAGTACAGGGTTTACATTTAATACTTTGTACCTAATACTTAATACTTTGTACCTATTACTTTTGCGTCACCAACAAATGAATGTGTTTAATCAATGTTTAGACTTTAATCTAACATTTGTTGGTAAAGAACACGAACAAAGGCAGAAAAGGTATTCATTCATCTAATATATTTTAATCTAGAAGGAATATTGAAAATTTGCTATATTTATTACCTCTGAGATTTAACATTCAATGAACAATTCCGAAATACTCCTATTTCAAAACCAAGAAGACAATATCAATTAGATGTTCGCTTGGAAGAAGAAACTGTTTGGCTCATACAAGACCAAATGGCACAGTTTCTCGGAAAAGGGCGAACAATTACTGAACCTATTATGAACATCAATTTTTTCGTTATCTGAATATGGAATAATGATTTTTTAAATATGCTTATTATACCAGGATAGGTATACATTCTTTTTACATTTCAATTTTATACCCAATCGTGTGTAAAGCTTATAAAATTCTTATTTAAAGTGCTTTATTTTGCACTATTGTGAGTAAATATTTTGTTTTAATAATAAAAAACATAAAATAGTGCATTATATTGCTTTATTTATTGTTTTTTATAAGATTAGTATTAAATTTGAGTAAAAAAGAGCCATAAAATGCACTTTGAAGAGTTAATAAAAGCCATAAAAGAACGTAGAGAGATGTTGAAGGTAACACAGGAAGGTTTAGCCGAACTTTCTGGTGTTGGGTTGAGGACTATTAAACAGTTTGAAAGTGGAAAGGGAAATCCTACTTTGCAAACCTTACAAAAGATTGCTGACTTATTGGGATTGGAACTGACGCTAAAACTTAAAAATATAGCTCCTGACAAATGAGAGAGGCAAGGGTATTATATAAAGAGGAAGAGGCTGGTCGTTTGTTACAACAAGACGATGGAAGTTTTATATTCCTATATCATCATGACTGGGTGCTTGACAATACTAAGCCATCTATCAGTTTGACATTACCTAAAGCTCAAAAGGAGTTTCAATCTCCATTTTTATTTCCTTTCTTTTATAATATGTTGCCCGAAGGTTCCAATAAACAAATAGTTTGCAAGCTAAATCGTATAGACCAAAGTGATTATTTTGGTTTGTTAATGACTTCTGCAAAAAACGATAGCATAGGCGCTGTGAGGGTTATTAAAATTGAGGAATAGATGAGCTTGCCAGCAATAAAATATTGTCCAGGTACATTGGCTGAAGGTTTTGATACTTACAGTAAAGCTTGTTTAAATAAAGTGTTTGGGGGTAAAAAAGTAAGCCACATTTTACCTTATGAATCTCCAGCCTCTAATGCGGATACAGATGAGCTTTTTGATGAAAATACAAGTTTAATTTCAATTTCTGGTGTTCAAGAGAAATTCTCCGTTTTATTAATTAAAAATAAACTAAAACTTATTTCTGAGCAGGAGCGTGGGACTTATATTTTAAAACCAATCCCTGGTGTTGGCAAAAGGAAGGATCAAATGCCTGCCAATGCGCATTTGACCATGCAAATTGCAAGGCAGGTTTATGGCATAGAAACGGCTGAAAATGCATTGCTATTTTTTAAGGATGGTACACCCGCTTATATTACCAAACGCTTTGATGTTAAGGAAGATGGAAGCAAATTGGCACAGGAGGATTTTGCTTCATTGGCTGGTCGTACACCACAAACACATGGAGAGCATTATAAATACAAAGGGAATTATTTGGAGTTATTTCAACTCATGAAACAATATTTGCCAATCTATAGACTTGAATCACCAAAATTATTAAAGTTATTGGTGTTCAATTATTTGTTTTCTAATGGAGATGCTCATTTTAAAAATTTCTCATTGATTGAAACCCCGATGGGAGATTTTAAATTAAGTCCTGCTTATGATTTATTGAATAGTAGCATTCATGTGGAGGATGCTGACTTTGCCTTGGAAGATGGTTTATTGCCTAAAAACTTAAGTCAAGACAAAATCAAAGTTCAATTTGCAAATTTGGCTGAGCAAGCAGGTATTTCAGAAAAGATTTTTAATGATATAATAGCTTTAATGATATCCAAATTTGATATCGTAGAAAAATTGATAAGTGCTTCCTATTTAAATGATTCCACCAAAAGCAATTATTTACAAGCCTATCAAACAAGGTTAGAACAATTGGTGAAAGCATAAATTATAGCAACAATCATTAAAACTTGTAACTTTTGCAAGTTTTAATGATTGTTGCTATCTTTGATTTATGAATAGCTTCACAAATAGAAATGAATACGTGGCTAAGTTGCTGGCTTATAAAGACAAAAATCTGATCAAGGTAGTCAGTGGCTTGAGGAGAAGTGGTAAGAGTACCTTGTTTGAATTGTATCGACAAGTACTCTTGGATGTGGGTATTGGAGAGTCTCAAATTGTGTTTCTAAATTTTGAAGATTTTGAACTTCGTAAGTATCTAAATGATTTAGATGCTTTATATGAACATATTATTTCACAATTGGATTTGTCGAAACCTTGTTATGTTTTTTTAGATGAGATTCAAAATGTTTTTGAGTTTGAACGTTTGGTGGATGGCTTATTTGTAAAAAAGAATTTTGATGTATACATAACGGGTTCAAATGCTTTTTTCTTGTCTGGTGAACTAGCAACACTATTAAGTGGACGTTATATTGAAATCTCAATTCTACCGTTTTCGTTTAAAGAATATTTAACTGCTAGAAAAATAGATACTTCCAATGAATATCTCAATTATGAAGCACTTTTTTATGATTATGTAAATGAAACGTCTTTACCCAAAGGTGTTGAGTTAAGAGAACTTGGGTTTGATAAAATATATGAATATTTAGATGCTATTTATACAACTATTATTGAAAAAGATATCACTCAACGACATCAAATTAATGATAAAAGGGCTTTTGAA
>CALPQG020000285.1 GCA_943325655.2 Bifidobacterium breve
GCAGATGGTGCTAAAGTAGCGCATTTCTGTTCGATGTGTGGCCCTCATTTTTGTTCTATGAAAATTACGCAAGATGTGCGTGACTATGCTGATAAATTAGGTTTGGAGGAAGATTTGGCTTTAAACAAAGGCTTGGAAGAAAAAGCCAAAGAGTTTAAAGACGCTGGCGCAGAGCTATACTTTTAAGACTAAGTCTTAAAAATATAGCTCCTTAGTTTTGAATGTTGAGTTATGAGTGTTAAGTAAAAATACAATTAGATATGCAACTGAATAATTCATTCAACACTCAACATTCAACACGCAACATTATCATCATTTCTTCACCCGATCATATCACAAATGAAGCTGAAAAAATTCAGGCTTTGTTTGAAGCAGGGATTGAAATCATTCATCTGCGAAAACCTGATTGGTCGAAAGAGGCATTGCTTGGTTTGATCAAAAGTGTCAAGCCAAGTAATCTTAAAAAACTTGTCATCCACAGTCATTATGACTTGATAGAGACGTATAATTTGAAAGGCATTCATTTTACTGAAAAATACAGAAATGAATTGTCAGAAATTCAGCTTAAAGGTTTAGCAACCGTTTTGAAAAGAAAAGGAATGACCCTGAGTACTTCTTTTCATCACTTTAAGGATATCAACGCACAAGGCAATGCTTTTGATTACGCTTTTTTGAGTCCTGTTTTTGACAGTATTTCTAAAGCAGGATACCAAAGCCAGTTGAATTTTGAGGAATTGAAAAATGATTTTCAAACCATGCAAACCAACACTAAAGTATATGCCTTAGGTGGTATTACCGCTGAAAATATTTCTCTGTTAGAAGGAATCGGGTTTGAAGGAGTTGCGCTGGGAAACTATAGGTCATTGTAATTTTGAATTTTAAATGCTTAATTTTTAATTCAAAATTCAAAATTTAAATTTCAAAATTTCACGAAGTGATTTCAAAATTACATTTTATCTCACAACCTTCGCCAAGCCACCAACAAGCCATTCAAGAAGCTTGTGAAGCGGGGGTGAAATGGGTGCAATTGCGGGTAAAAAATACGGAAGAAGCCGCATGGTTAGCGGAAGCCAAAGCATGCAAAACCATTTGTCAGCAATATGGAGCGACATTCATTGTCAATGACAACATTCAGATTGCCAAATTGGTAGGCGCTGATGGAGTACACCTTGGTAAACAAGACATTTCCCCTGCTGAAGCCAGAAAAATACTTGGTCATGACATGATTATTGGTGGAACAGCCAATACCTTTGAAGACATTCAATACTTGGCCGCACAAGGGGTAGATTATATTGGCTTGGGACCATTTAGGTTTACTTCATCCAAAGCTAACCTGAGTCCTATTGTAGGATTTGAAGGCTATCAAACCATTGTTGCACAGTGTAAAGCTGCCCATATAAACATTCCAATCATTGCCATTGGAGGCATTTTGGTGGATGATATGGCCGCCATATTGGCCCTTGAGATCCATGGCATTGCGGTGGCTTCCTTGATCAATGAATCAAAAAACAAAAAGAAAATTGTTTCGGAAATAAATAATATTATTGGTGCCCCGACTTTTTTGTCGTGGCACCAATAATATTAAGTGGTAAAGGTAGGGTTACAATTCCCTTACGATATAAAGTCGGGTATATCAAATAAGGGTTGGTTGTCGTTTATCAAAAATGAATTTTGATTTAAACAAATTATACCACCTCTACAACAGAGGAAATAATAGGCAAAAAATCTTTTTTAATAGAGATAATTATATTTTCTTTTTAAAAAAGATTCGAACACACTTATTTCCACATTGTAACTTATTTGCCTACTGTTTAATGCCTAATCATTTTCATTTATTGATACAAGCAAATGAAAAAAGTCTTGAGTTAGACAAAAATGATAAATCTATATTCAGTGGCGGTTTAAGAACATTGTTAAGTTCTTATACACGAGCAATAAATATTCAGGAAAAAAGAACAGGGTCTTTATTTACTCAAAACACACATGTCAAATCTCTAGATTCAAACGATGATTACGGTTTAACTTGCTTTAATTATATTCATCAAAACCCATACTCCGCTAAATTGGTTGATAAAATTGAAGATTGGGAATTTTCGTCATTTAAGGATTATGCAGGGAGGAGAAATGGAACACTTTGTAATCAAATTGAAGCACAAAAATATTTAACAATGGATTTCGAGAATTTCTATCAACAATCTTATCAGATGATTGCGGAAGATAAATTGAAGTCAATCTTTTAATTAATGTAACTGATGCCACGACAAAAAGTCGGGGCACCAGTGGAATAACAATATCAAAACATGAAAGACTTAAGCATAGCCGATAAAATATTTACCTCTCGTTTGTTTACCGGAACGGGCAAGTTCAGCGCTACAGCGTTGATGGAAGAAGCCTTGTTGGCTTCTGGTTCAGAGCTTGTTACGGTGGCATTGAAACGCGTAAACGTGCATGACAACACGGACGATATTTTGGTCCATTTGAAGCATCCTCAGTTTAATTTGTTACCCAATACTTCTGGCGTTCGCAATGCCAAAGAAGCAATTTTTGCGGCCCAATTGGCTCGTGAAGCCTTAGAAACCAATTGGTTGAAATTAGAAATTCATCCAGACCCAAAATACTTGTTGCCAGACGCAGTTGAAACCTTAAAAGCCACTGAGGAATTGACCAAAATGGGTTTTATCATTATGCCTTATATTCATGCAGATCCAGTGTTGTGCAAGCAATTGGAAAATGCTGGTGCTGCGGTGGTGATGCCATTGGGCGCACCCATTGGAAGCAATAAAGGATTAAGAACAAAAGATTTTCTAGAAATCATCATCGAACAAAGTAAAATTCCAGTGGTAGTAGATGCTGGAATCGGAGCACCGTCACATGCAGCGGAAGCCATGGAAATGGGCGCAGATGCGGTATTGGTCAATACGGCGATTGCGGTTTCGGAAAATCCGGTTCAAATGGCGATGGCTTTCAAATTAGCCGTTCAGGCTGGTCGAATGGCATTCGAAGCCAAACTTGCCCAACCAAGAACTTTGGCTGTAGCGAGTAGTCCGCTGACAAGTTTTTTGAATGAATTATAATGTTTAAGTAATTTACATTTACCAATATTTGTTTACTAATAGAAAACTTTTTAAATTTAAAGTATGTTTAATGTCATAACAAGAAAAACACTTCTTGCCTACATGGCTAAATATCCACTTGCAAATAATTCGCTGAGTAAGTGGTATAGCGAAATTTTAGAAAGCGACTTTTCAAGCTTTAATGAGTTAAAAGACATTTATAAAAATGCTAGTTTAGTTGCCGATAATAGAGTTGTTTTTAATATTAAAGGAAATGATTATCGGTTGGTAGTAAGAATATTATTCGATTACAAAGCCATTCAAATTAAATGGTTTGGTACTCATAAAGAGTACGATAAAATAAATGTTGAAACAATAGAATTTCAAAAGCCATGATAAAGCCTATTAAAACTGAATCCGAATATGAAAATGCACTGCTAATGGCAGATCATTTTTTTAGTAATCCTCCGATAAAAGTGACGGATGAAGCTGATCAATTTGAGTTGCTTTTGCTTGTAATCAAGGATTATGAAGACAAACATTATCCAATTCCTACCATAGATGCCATCGAAGCTTTAAAATTAACAATGAAAGAAAAAGGACTTTTAGCTAAAGATTTAGAGCCTTATATTGGCAAGAAAAGCTATATCTCTCAAATATTAAATCGAAAAAAACCTTTAACATTAGAAATAGCTAAGAACCTGCATCTTGCATTGAATATTCCTGCTCATATTTTATTGGCATTTTAAATTATTAAATATGAGTTTTCTGAATATATTCAATACTTACCACTGGCAGGAAGTGGCATTCTCCATCGCCAGTAAAACTGCTCGTGAGGTAGAAGCTGCACTTTCCAAAACGCGTCGCGACCTAGAAGATTTCAAGGCTTTGATTTCACCGGCTGCCGCGCCGTATTTGGAGCAAATGGCGCAACTTAGTCATTCGCTTACCAAAAAACGTTTTGGCAATACCATGCAAATGTTTGTGCC
>CALPQG020000286.1 GCA_943325655.2 Bifidobacterium breve
TTAAAAAACCTTTGCTTAATTTTGAAGTGAAAAAAAATATCAAACAGCATCTTTATTATACCATCAATTTTCATAAATCGTGTTATAAAGGGGAAGCTTCAGTTCCTTGTATTCGATACACTGGACCAATGAAACCTTAAAAATAGGATAACAAAATAACATCCAACTCATTTAAAGTTTTAGGTCACCCCTTCGCTTTTTATGGCTCAATAATAATCCTAAATTGATGCAATAATTTTTGTCAATAAGGTTGTTTGCGTTAGGGATAGTCCCGAAGCTTCGGGATTGTTTGAGCGCTGCCTAATTTGTTCTTTAATGTATCTGTTAATTGGATTGATTGACAACAAATTAAAAAGCGAGTTGCGAAAGCCCGCCCGAAGGGAACGCCCAATAACTTATTTCATACAATTTATTTAAGCTCTTCTAATTCATTTATAATATAAGTCATTATCAAATTAATAAATTTCATAAATCTTTTATACATGTATTTCATAATATTAGCTACCTCTTGCTAACTATTTTTTAATTACTACATAATATTTGGTTGATACACAGCGACTACCTTGTGGCTATAATTAATACCTGCTATAAGTTCCTGCTATGAAAAAAAGAGATGTTGAAGTTGTTGTAGTTTCAGACCTTCATTTAGGAACTTATGGTTGTCATGCTGAAGAAATTTTAAAATATTTAAAAAGTGTCAGGCCACAAATCCTTGTACTCAATGGTGACATTGTAGACATCTGGCAATTTAGAAAACGCTATTGGCCGAAGTCGCACATGAAGGTAGTCAAGTATGTGATGGGTTTGATTGCGAAAGGTGTACAAGTATATTACGTCACCGGAAACCACGACGAAATGATGCGGAAATTTGTAGGTTTTGAATTGGGGAATTTTAGAATAGTCAATAAAATTGTTTTGGAAATAGATGGCCGAAAAGCCTGGATTTTTCATGGAGATGTTTTTGATGTTACCATGCAGCACTCCAAATGGTTGGCAAAACTAGGAGCTGTGGGTTACGACATCCTTATTTTCATCAATACCTTGGTGAATTTTTGTTCCAGACTCATTGGGAAAGGTAAAATTTCATTTTCAAAACGCATCAAAGAAAAAGTGAAAAGCGCCGTTAAATTCATCAATAATTTTGAACATACGGCTGCTCAAATTGCCATTGCCAACCATTATGATTATGTGGTTTGCGGGCACATACATCAACCTGATTTGAGAGAAATAAAAACAGACAAAGGTAAAACCATGTACCTCAATTCAGGTGACTGGGTCGAAAACCTGACCGCCTTGGAATACAACAACACGCAATGGAAAATATACAGGTACAGTGATGATTATATGACCCACAAAATTCAACTCGATGACGCCGACGAAATGCCGGATAATGAGGTATTGTTTAAAAAACTTTTGGTGGAGTTTGATTTAAAAACTAACAGGTAATATGAAAGTTTTATATGCGATACAAGGCACAGGAAATGGCCATTTGAGCAGGGCTAGAGATATCATTCCTTTGTTACAAGAAAGATGTGAACTGGATATTTTGATTAGCGGTGTGCAGGCAGATATTGACTTACCGTATGAAGTAAAATTCAGACGCAAAGGATTGAGTTTTATTTTTGGGAAGAAGGGAGGAGTTGACCTCTGGAAAACGTACCACAACAGCAATACTAAAAATTTAATCAAAGAGATCAGGAGTTTACCTGTAAAAGACTATGATTTAATTATCAATGATTTTGAACCTGTATCTGCGTGGGCGGCGAAACTCAATGGCGTTCCTGCTATTTCTTTGAGTCATCAGGGGGCAGTACTTTCTAAATTTGCTCCCAAACCAAGCAATTCAGATTGGATTGGAAAACTTATTTTAAAAAATTATGCGCCCTGTAATAAATCCTATGGGTTTCATTTTGAACGCTACGATAACAATATTTTTACTCCTGTAATCAGGACCCAAATCAGGAATTTGGATCCAACCAATGATGGACATTATACCGTTTATTTGCCGGCATACAAAGATGAATTGCTGGTAAAAGCCCTGACTAAATTTCCTCAAACTACCTGGCAGGTATTTTCTAAACACAATAAAAGGAGTATACAGGTAAAGAATGTGAGTATTCGACCTATTGACAATGAAGCCTTCATAGAAAGTATGGCCAAGAGTAAAGGGGTACTTTGTGGTGCCGGATTTGAAACTCCAGCTGAAGCATTGTTTTTGAAGAAAAAGCTTTTGGTAATTCCAATGAAAAACCAATATGAACAAGCTTGTAATGCAGCAGCACTTGAAGCCATGGGTGTACCAGTCATTAAAAATCTAAAAAAGAAACACCATGCGACCATTGCCACCTGGCTGGAAAAGGGTCAAGTGATAGATGTCTATTATCCTGATATTACCAAAAATATTATTGACCTCATTATTGAAGAACATTTAAACAAAAAGAAAAGCAAGGAGGTAGTGCATCAATTTATCAATACCATAGACAATATTTATGGAGCACTCAAAATAAAATCTACTTTGGCTTTACGTTACTACCATGAATTTTAGCAAAGAAGATTTTGGAAAAAAATTTCATTGGGGAGTTGCTACTTCAGCCTATCAAACTGAAGGCGCGCATAACAAAGATGGGAAAAGAGACTCTATTTGGGATGTGTTTACCAATACCAAAGGCAATATCCACGAGAACCATCACGGTAACCATGCCAGTGATTTTTACAACCGTTACCGACTAGATTTGGCGATTATGAAAGCCATGCACATCAAAAATTTCAGGATGTCATTGGCTTGGTCCAGAATTATTCCTCACGGTGATGGAAAAATAAACAAAAAAGGAATTGAGTTTTATGACCGCTTGATTGACCATGCCCTCGCTTTGGGAATTCAACCTTGGGTTACTTTGTACCACTGGGATTTGCCCAACGAACTGGAAAAACGAGGTGGCTGGACGAATCGTGAAACCTTGTACCGATTTGAAAATTATACTGAAGTTTGTGCCAAGGCTTTTGGTGACAGGATTGAACATTGGATGGTGCTTAACGAACCAATGGTTTTTACAGGAGCCGGTTATTTCTTAGGCGAGCATGCACCTGGTCGTAAAGGGTTAAAAAACTTTTTACCGGCAATGCACCATGCCGCATTGGCTCAAGCTGCTGGAGGTAGGATATTGAGGGATATTTGCTCAAAAAGTGACATCGGAACTACATTTTCATGTTCCTTGATTGAACCTCACCGACCCATTGAAAAAGACATTGAAGCCGCCAAAAGGGTAGACGCGCTACTCAACCGTTTGTTTATTGAGCCAGCTTTGGGTTTGGGTTATCCTGTAAAAGAGGTAAAAATATTGAGTCGTGTAGAAGAATATATGTTTCCAAACGATGAAGCGCTATTGCCTTTTAAGTTTGACTTTATCGGCGTTCAGAATTACACCAGGGAAATCGTAGAATATTCATTCCTAACCCCTTACCTCCATGCAAAAATATTACCTGCCAACACCAGGGGTGTTCCAACCACGGTAATGAATTGGGAAGTACATGATGATTGTTTGTACCAAATGCTCAAGAAATTTAGTGCCTATTCTAAAGTGAAAAAAATCATTGTTACGGAAAATGGAGCTGCTTTCCATGACGTAAAAACGGCAGCCGGTTACGTGCATGATATTCAGCGAATCAATTACCTGAAAACACATATCTCCAAAGTGCTGCAGGCAAAAAATGAAGGGGTTAAAGTAACGGGTTATTTCATCTGGACCTTTACGGATAACTTCGAATGGGCGGAAGGATTTAAACCCAAATTTGGATTGGTACACATTGATTTCGAAACCCAGGAACGTACCGTAAAAGACTCGGGATATTGGTACCGTGACTTTTTAAAAAAGAAGAAAAAGGGTAAGAAATAAATTTGTTGTTGAACAAATTATGAAAATACACAATACAAATTTAATACCAAATACATTTTTAATATAGACCGTTTGTGTCAACTTTAATTTTATAATTCAGTAAATTTTATTTAGGATTAAGAGGATTTTTTTAAATTAAATTGAAAA
>CALPQG020000287.1 GCA_943325655.2 Bifidobacterium breve
AACTTTTTGATCTGTACCGATAAACCATTTGTGGGCAAACATACCTTCATGAGGTATTCCGGCAATTGTAAATTCTTTGATGTCAATATTGAAATCTGAAGCCGTTAACTGAATGGCTTTGTTCATGTTATCTATTGAAAGGTGTTCTCCACACAAACTCATGAAATGTTTTGTTCTTCCTTTGATGATGATTTCGTGGTTGTCAACATCAGTAAATTGGATAACATCACCTATCAAATACCTCCAAGTGCCTGAGCAGGTACTCATCAATAAAGCATAATCAACACCTTCAATTGCCTGGTCTATCATCAAGGTTTCCGGGTTGTTTTTGAGTTCTCCTTCCGCATCAAAGTTGTCTTCATTAAAAGGAATAAACTCATAAAATATGCCGTTATTCAATACCATTTTCATGGTGTGGGTATTGGGCCTGTTTTGAAATGCGATAAATCCTTCTGAAGCCAAATAGGTTTCAATGTAAGTAATGGGTTTGCCTAATAATTTTTCAAACCCTTTTTTATAAGGTTCAAATGAAACACCGCCATGGCAAAATACCTGAAGGTTTGGCCAAATGTCATGGATATTGGAAGCACCATGATAGGCGATGATTTTCTCAATTAAAATCTGTATCCAGGCAGGTACGCCCACAATATATCCCACATCCCATTTGTGAGCGTTGATGGCAATTTCGTGAAGTTTTTCTTCCCAGTCTTTGGTTTTGGCGATGATTTTTCCAGGTTTGTAAAAGTGTTGAAACCAAAATGGAATTTGGCTCGCGCTGATTCCACTTAAATCACCTTCGTAATAGGTGCCATTAAAACTCAAATTGGTACTTCCTCCCAGCATTAAAATTCGTTTTTCAAATAAGGTTTTAGGGAAATTAAATTGTGATAAGCTTAACATTTGTTTGATTCCTGTATTCCTAATGGCCCTCAACATTTGTTTGGTGAGCGGAATATGTTTGGTCGAGGCTTCTGAAGTCCCTGAACTTAAAGCAAAAAACTTTACTTTCCCAGGCCAGGTCACATTGGCTTCCCCTTGTAAAGTACGTCGCCACCATTTTTCGAAAATTGTATTGTAAGTGTATATTGGTACAGCATCACAAAAGTTATTGTAAAACTGGTATTGATCAAGTCTGTTTTTTCTGGACAAAAGCAACCTGAAGCCAAAAGTATGACCAAAGTCAGTGTCTTTGCTTTTTAGCATGAGCTGTCTCAACGTCTTTTTTTGGAGCTCGTGAGGGGTTATCAATTTGGGTTTTATTCTTTGAGTTAAGTTTAAGCCTCCTTTTAAAATTGATCCAAGTATTGTCATAAATAATTAAATTTTAATGAGTTGAAAATATGTAGTCTCCTGTTTTTAAATAATTTCATTGCTTTTGAATAGTTGATGGTAATCAAATTTGAGACTTCAATGAACAACTTTAATATGATGAGAATATTGCCTCAGCGAGGTTGAAATGTTAAATAATTCAGGTCGACGAGGTTAATAACTTCGTCGACCTTAATACAAAAATAACCTCCTCAATACTTTTCAAAACCCTTTCTTAAATCTATCCTTTTGTGTATTTTTGCCCATACCTGTTTTAAAATCAAATCAATTCAAATTTAAAATGAATATGGCTTATCAAATAGAAGAAGAGGTTTTATTGGAACTTGAGTTGGATGCCGTTCCCATGTGTGACTTGGTTATTTACAATGATGAAGTGAATACTTTTGAACATGTGATTGCAACCTTAATTTCGGTATGTAAACATTCAAGTGAGCAGGCAGAACAATGCACCATCATTATTCACTATAAAGGAAAATGTGGTGTTAAAAAAGGGAGTTATGCTGATTTAATGCCTTACAGAACGGCACTTTGTGATAGCGGTCTTTCAGCTGAAATTTGTTAATTTGATGTAATGAAATTGAAAAGTGTTTTATGCCCACGAGTAAAATACACTTTTGAATTTAAGAATGTTTGAATGTCAACATTTAATTATCAAATCATTTGATTCAATATCCTTCAAAATTAATAGAAGAAGCCATTGGTGAAATAGCCAAACTTCCGGGAATTGGGAAAAAAACAGCGCTTCGTTTGGCTTTACACCTGTTGAAGTCAGAAGAAAGCAGCTCTATTGATTTGGCAAAGGCCATTATCAACTTAAGGACGTTGACCAAATATTGTCAGGTTTGTCATAATATTTCAGACGAAGATACTTGTGGTATCTGTTTGAGCCATCGTCGTGATAAGAGTATTTTATGTGTGGTTGAAGATACACGTGATGTATTGGCAATCGAAAATACAAGTCAGTTTTTTGGCGTTTACCACGTACTTGGAGGGGTGATTTCACCTATAGAAGGCGTTGGTCCTAGCGATTTAAAAATTGACACATTGATAAAAAGGCTTCAAACCGGTGAAATAAAAGAAGTAATCATGGCCTTAAGTCCTACAATGGAAGGAGACACTACGAGTTTTTATTTGACTAAAAAAATTAAAGAATTGAGTGAGGTTCGTATCACTAGCATTGCAAGAGGGATTCCGATTGGAGGCGAATTAGAGTATGCCGATGAGGTTACACTTGGACGAAGTATAGTAAGTAGAACCTTGTACGACCAGAACTAAGTTTTTTTGAAAAAAATATCCGTAATTATCGTTAATTATAATGTTTGCCATTTTTTGGAGCAAGCACTTCGGTCTGTTCAAAAAGCAGCCAGGTTAGTAGATACGGAAATTATTGTAGTCGATAACAATTCTGTTGACCGTTCACTGGAAATGGTCAAAGAAAAATTCCCTGAAGTACATTTGATTGCCAACAAGGTAAATACAGGATTTTCAAAAGCCAATAACCAGGGAATCAACATTGCTAAAGGGGAATATGTTTTATTGTTAAATCCTGATACCGTGATAGAAGAAGACACTTTGTTAAAGTGTGTGAATTTTATGGACGAACATCCTGACGCCGGTGGTTTGGGGGTGAAAATGTTGGATGGGAAAGGTGATTTTTTACCAGAATCGAAACGAGGATTACCTACACCTTGGGTCGCTTTCAGTAAAGTTTTTGGTTTGGCGGCTCTTTTTCCCAACTCTAAGTTGTTTGGAAGGTACCATTTAGGGTATTTAGACCAAGATGAAATCCATGAAGTTGATATTTTATCAGGTGCTTTTATGCTGATGCGTAAAACTACCCTTGATAAAGTTGGTCTGCTTGATGAAGAATATTTTATGTATGGAGAAGACATAGATTTGTCTTACCGTATTATTAAGGGAGGATATAAAAATTATTATTTCCCCGAAACAAGAATAATTCATTACAAAGGTGAAAGTACTAAAAAGACAAGTATCAATTACGTGTTTATCTTTTATAGGGCAATGATTATTTTTGCAAAACATCATTTTAGCTCTTCTAATGCTGGTTTGTTTAGTTTTGTAATCAATTTTGCTATTTACGTAAGGGCTTCAATAGATATTTTTGTTCGCTTTTTGAAGCGTGCGGCACTTCCAAGTGTTGATGTCATGTCAATATTTTTGGGGATGAGTTATTTGAAGTCGTATTGGGAAATTAACCACAAACATTCCCTTGGTTTGTATCCATCCGAATTTATGTATCAGGCAGTTCCTGCTTACATTTTTATTTGGTTGGGAGCGCTTTATTTGAGTGGTTGTTATGATAAAGGTGGCTTGAAATTACTCAAAGTATTTCAAGCGATTTTGATAGGGACGTTGGTAATCTCTTCTATTTCAAATTTTGTGGACAGTTACCGTTTCTCAAAAGCATTGGTGATATTAGGAGGGGCATACGCAGCATTATCGTTCATTTCTATTCGACTTATTTTGCATTATATCAAATTTGGAAATATCAAACTGGGGCAACAGATCGACAAGAAAATAATTTTGGTAGGCGACAATGGAGAAGCTTTGAGGGTGTATCATTTAGTTATTTCTAGTGGATTTAAGTCGAATATTGCTGGCATTGTTGGTGTGAAAGATGAATCCTTCGAACATCAACCAGATTTGTTTTTGGGTAAAATTAACCGTTTGGATGAAATTG
>CALPQG020000288.1 GCA_943325655.2 Bifidobacterium breve
CGCCAACGATATCTTTTTGGGATGCATTTTTGTCCTGGCCAACAAGTTCATTATAACCCATTTGCGCACCTGATTGGTTACGGCCATAAAAAGGCAACCCTAAAATGGCTTTCTCTTTTGGTAATCCGCGACCTACCCAATATTCCACTGATTGTACGCCGTACTCGTAAGAGGCATGCGGCTCTCCGCCATCATAGGCCATGATATTTAAAAAATCCATGTACTGAAATGAAGTGGCATTGATGTACTTTCCATTATAGTCTGAGGGTACTAAAGCGCAGGTTACCAATTTGTTTTTGGGATGAAATTCTTCCCAGAGGTCCATCATCAGGGTATCAAAATATACGCCTGATTTGGGTTGGTCCGGAAATTCCCAGTCAATATCTATACCGTCTAAATTATAGCTGTTGGCAAATTCGCTCAGTTTTTTTACAAAACGTTGACGACTTTTCTTTTTGGAGGCCATTTCTTCAAAAGCATCATCCACGCCACCTCCATCACCCAATTCCCAACCACCTATGGAAATCAATACCTTCACATTTTTCGCATGGGCATATTTTACCACTTCTTCCAAAAAAAAGCTTTGTTCGAATGCTCTTAAATTACCATCAGCATACAAGGATAAAAAAGCGAAGTTGATATGGGTTAACTTTTCATAAGGGATTTGTGCTGCCAAATCGGGCTTACAGGATGGAACATACGCCAGGACTTTGAAATCTTTGGGTTGTGCCTGAAGCATGAAGGATACAAGCATCAAGCTGAGTACTGAAAATGAAAATCTTTTCATAAGAGTGAATATTTAGGAATCAAATATATCAGGAAGTATGGAAGATGGCTACAAAAGGACTTGGATAAAACTAGGACATTTTAATTTAGCTATGTTTCTTTCCTGCGGTTTCTCCTTTGGTAGTAAAAAATGATTTTATATCAATATTTTAAATTAAATTGACCTTGAAAATATAGGAATATGCTTATCAATAATTTTAGAATTAGAGGTCTTTCTACCGAGGAGGTAAAAGATGCCAGAGCAAAATTTGGTGAAAATAAATTAAACTATAAAAAGGATTATTTTTTACTCCGTCTTTTGAAAAGTTTATTTCAGGAACCAATGATTCTTTTGCTGTTGGTTGCTGCCTCAATTTATTTTATCAGTGGAAAATATGGTGACGGAATTTTTGTAACTGCAGCCGTTTTGTTTGATGCTGCTCTTTCTTTTTTTCAAAATGCCAGGAGTGAAAATGCCCTAGAAAAGTTGAAAGCTTTTGCACAGGCCAAGTCTAAAGTGATTAGAGACGGTGAAATCCAAGAAATTGCTACCGAAGAAATTGTTGTTGGAGATGCCTTGTTGGTGGAAGAAGGAGGGCTCATTACAGCCGATGGTATCATTATTCATTCCAATGATTTTTCTGTAAATGAATCCATTTTAACTGGAGAATCAATGGTCGTGGTAAAAGATGTCGCCAGTACTGATCCCATTATTTTTAAAGGAACTACAGTGACCAGTGGTTTGGCAATTGTTACGGTTTCGGCCATAGGAAATGAAACGGTATTGGGAAAAATTGGTAAAAGTTTGGAAAAAATCAAAGAAGAACCAACCCCTTTAGAATTAAAAATCAGCGATTTTGTTAAGAAAATGGTAATCGTAGGTGCCATTATTTTTATAGTGGTTTTGGGCGTTCATTTTATACATTCCCATGATTTTTTAAACAGTTTGTTGAAATCTTTAACCTTAGCTATGAGCATTATTCCGGAAGAAATTTCAGTGGCTTTCACCACTTTTATGGCATTGGGTGCTTGGCGAATGATGAAAAAAGGGATAGTTGTAAAACAGATGAAAACGGTGGAAACCCTGGGAAGTGCCACCGTTATTTGCACCGATAAAACAGGGACGATTACTGAAAACAAAATGAGCTTGGCCAAACTGTATGTATTTGCAACAGGCCTTGTTTCAGCCAATGAAATTCAACATTTGGGCGACAATGAAAAATTGCTGGTACAATCGGCCATGTGGGCCAGCGAACCAATTCCATTTGACCCAATGGAAATCGCCATTCATGATACTTATCAGGATTGTTGTTTGGTAGATGACAGAATTCAATTCAAAATTATTCATGAATATGCCTTAGAAGGAAAGCCTCCTATGATGACCCATGTTTTTGAAAATAGTCAGGGACTAAGAATTATTGCAGCCAAAGGAGCACCTGAAGCTTTGATGGCGGTTTCTGATTTGACTGAGGAAGAAAAAAATAAGGTGAATGCCGTAATTAAAGCACTTGCTTCAGAAGGTTATCGCTTACTTGGTGTTGGCGAAACGGTATTTGAAGGGAATGATTTCCCTGCCACCCAACAGCAATTAAAATTTAGTTTTAAAGGAATTATAGCCTTTTATGATCCTCCGAAACACAATATAAGCCGCGTTTTAGAAGATTTTTATGCCGCAGGAATTACCGTTAAAATCATTACCGGTGACAATGAAATCACGACAACTGCCATTGCCAAACAGATAGGATTTAAGGGATGCGAAAAAAGTATTTCAGGCGAGGCATTGATGCAGCTTTCGAACGCTGAATTGAAGGAGACGGTCATGAATACCAATTTGTTTACCAGGATGTTTCCTGATGCAAAATTAAAAATCATTAACGCCTTAAAAGAAGCGAATGCAATAGTTGCCATGACAGGCGATGGGGTGAATGATGGCCCGGCTTTAAAAGCGGCGCATATTGGCATTGCGATGGGTAAAAAAGGAACGGAAATCGCCAAACAGGCCGCTAATTTAATTTTGATGGAAGATGATTTGTCAAAAATGGTAGAGGCGATTGCGATGGGAAGAAAAATTTATGCCAACCTCAAAAAAGCCATCCAATACATTATTTCCATCCATATTCCCATTATCCTTGTGGTGTTGCTTCCATTGGTTTTGGGTTGGGTTTATCCAAGTATCTTTTCACCAATTCATATTATCTTTTTTGAATTAATTATGGGGCCAACCTGCTCTATTATTTTCGAAAATGAACCCATGGATATGAATACCATGACCCAGAAACCGCGACCGTATACGGCCACTTTCTTCCAGTGGAAAGAGCTCACCACAAGTATTGTTCAAGGGGTGGCAATTACTTTGGGTGCTTTGTTTGCCTATCAGTTTGCTGTAAAACAAGGGTATGTAGAAGCTGAAGTAAGGACAATGGTTTTTGTGGTATTGATTGCTGCAAACATCATGTTGACCTTAGTTAACCGTTCGTTTTATTATTCAGTCATCACCACCTTGTACTACAAAAATAATTTGGTTTTACTGATCATTAGCATCACCATAAGCTTACTGGTGGCTTTACTTTATATTACTCCATTGACTCATTTTTTTGAATTTGCACATTTAAATTTATCCCAAATGATTTTGTGCATTGGCATTGGAAGTGTTTCTGTACTTTGGTATGAACTGGTAAAATGGAGAAAAAGAACCAGCAGCAATGTGTGAATGGTGTAATTCATATACAAAGTGCTATTGGTTTTGAGGAGGTCATTGATTTATTGCAAGGAAGGAAAGTTGTTTTTAATACTGAAAAATAATTTCTAAAGAATATTGTCGTTTAGAAATATCAGCTTGTTGAATGATTTAATTTTTAATGTTAGGAATATGTTTTTTAAATTTTTGCTATTGTGTTTATTTTGTACACTACTGTTAATGGCTACTGCTTGTCATAAAAAAGAAGTGGAGACCAACCATGTGCCTCTAGTGATTGTAGCAAATGTTCCCGTCAATGAGGCGTTAGACAGTGCCGTAGTAGATTCATTTTTACAAACCAGTACACTGTCCATTACATTAAAAAATGAGTTGAGGCAATTTTATACAAAACGCGACTTTAAATTTGCCTGGCTTAATCAAGAGGGTGCTTTGCCCAATACAACTTTTTTTTTAAATCGGCTTTCCCTTTATGTGTCAAGTTTTGAAGATACTATATTTAATGTGGTAGGGTTAAAAGGGATGTTGTATTTTGCCAGTAATTATTATTGTTCACAAAATGTGGTGA
>CALPQG020000289.1 GCA_943325655.2 Bifidobacterium breve
CATTGCCTCCGAAAACGTGGAAAGCCATGAAACAGCACTGACCACAACTTCTTGGAATGCTATTTACGATTATTTGAAATTTCCTCCAAGAACATCCACTGTCAATAGGGTTACCAAAGAAACGGATATATTAATCGAATTGAATTTAGATGGTTCAGGTAAAACAGATATTCAAACCGGCTTAGGTTTCTTTGACCACATGTTAGACCAATTAGGCAAACATTCATTGGCCAACCTGACCGTAAAAGTAAAAGGGGATTTACATATCGACGAACACCATACCATCGAAGATACGGCTTTGGCTTTGGGAGAAGCGTATTTAAAAGCCCTCGGTGATAAAAAAGGCATTGAAAGATACGGCTTCCTTTTGCCTATGGACGATGCTTTGGCGCAAGTGGGCATAGACTTTTCTGGAAGAAGTTGGTTGGTTTGGGAAGCTGAATTTAAACGTGAAAAGGTAGGCGATATGCCCACAGAGTTATTTTACCATTTCTTTAAATCGTTTACCGATACAGCTAAATGTAATTTAAATATCAAAGTTGAAGGGGATAACGAACATCATAAAATTGAAGCGATATTTAAAGCATTTGCCAAGTCAATTAAAAATGCGGTTAAAATTGATAAAACAAACCCTGCAGTATTGCCAAGTACTAAAGGAGTGTTATAGTGTTGAGTGTTGAATGTTGAGTGTTTAGTATTCCTATGACAACCGAAACGGTAAACTGAAATAGTGTTGAGTGTTGAATTTTGAGTGTTTAGTATTCCTATGACAACCGAAACGGTAAACTGAAATAGTGTTGAGTGTTGAATTTTGAGTATTGAGTTTTCTTATGAATTCCGAAACTGAAAACTGTTAACCGACAACTGAAAACAGATAACTCTAAACTGAAAACTGATAACTAAAATGAAATTAGCAGTAATAAAATACAATGCAGGAAATGTACAGTCAGTTACTTATGCTTTAAATCGCTTAGGGATTGAACCTGTTTTGACGGATAATCCTGAAGAAATATTGTCAGCAGACAAAGTGATTTTTCCCGGAGTAGGAGAGGCGAGTACTGCCATGAATTTTTTGAAAGAGAAAGGATTGGATTTGCTAATTCCCCAAATCAAACAACCAACTTTAGGGGTTTGTTTGGGATTACAGTTGATGTGTAAACATTCTGAAGAAAACGATACGGATTGTTTGGGGATATTTGATATTCAGGTTAAGCGCTTTGAACAACAAAAACTTGATGCCAATGGCTTGGTTTTTAAAGTGCCTCAAATGGGCTGGAATGGTATTTATGACCTTGAAACAAATCTATATAAAGGATTAAAGGAAAATAGCTACGTGTATTATGTACACAGTTATTATGCTGAATTGAGTTCGTATACGATTGCCAAAACCGACTATGTGAATACTTTTAGTGCTTCCTTACACAAGGATAATTTTTATGCCGCACAGTTTCACCCCGAAAAAAGTGGTGACATTGGTGCACAAATTTTAAAGAATTTTATAGAATTGTAATCTTGAAACAACCACAATGAGAAAAATTACTTTATTGATTGGCTTATGTATTGGGTTTTATTCCCTGGCTTTTGCGCAATTGTCTACAGAGAAAAAAGATTACCTGGTAACAATCACCACAGAATTGGGTGAGATCCAGTTGGTGTTATTTGACGTGACACCTAAACACAAAGAAAACTTTCTGAAATTGACCCAAAGAGGTTTTTATAATGGAACAACATTTCACCGTATCATCAAGGATTTTATGATTCAGGGAGGTGATACTTTGTCTAAAGATGACAATACCCAAAATGATGGTACCGGAACTTTAGGATATACCATTCCTGCTGAATTCGTGGATTCATTGACCCATAACCGAGGAATGCTTGCTGCTGCAAGAATGGGAGATGGCGTTAATCCAACCAAAGCTTCAAGTTCATGTCAGTTTTATATTGTTCAGGCTAAGAATGGTACACATTTTTTAGACAAACAATACACTGTTTTCGGGAAAGTTATTAAGGGTATGAGTGTTGTTGATGCCATTGCTTTGCTACCTAAAGACGCGAGAGACAGGCCATTGAAAGATATAAAAATGCAGGTTAATGCGAAATTGATAAAGAAAAAAAAGATAGCAAAAATTGCTTCGCTAGAGAAGTAACATTACTTTAGGTTTTTAATACTTCTGAAAATGTCTAAAAAAATATTGATTACTGGTTCAAATGGTTTATTGGGTCAAAAACTGGTAGAATTAATTATTAAAGATCCAAACTATGCTTTGATTGCTACAGCCAGAGGAGCCAATAGATTGCCTAAAAATATTAAAGGGTACATTTATGAAGCCATGGATGTCACCAATAGAGAGGAAACATTATCAAAAATTCAGCAATTAAAACCTGATTATATTATTCATACCGCTGCAATGACCAATGTGGATCAGTGTGAAACGGATAGAGATGCATGTTGGGAATTGAATGTAAGGGCTACAGAAACTTTAGTTGAAGCCTCAAGGGTGAATAATGTTTTCTTGTTGCATGTTTCTACGGATTTTATTTTTGATGGAGAAAATGGTCCTTATGATGAAGAGGCAGAAGCTAATCCAATTAGTTTTTATGGTGTAAGTAAATTGGCTGCAGAACGAATGGTATTTAAAAGCGCCAATTTAATTCGTTGGGCTGTTGCTAGAACTGTTTTGGTTTATGGGATTGCTCATGACATGAGTCGCACCAATATTGTACTTTGGGTGAAAAAGAGCTTAGAAGATGGTAAAAATATTACGGTAGTCAATGACCAATTTCGTTCTCCCACTTTGGCAGAAGATTTGGCTATCGGCTGTTTCTTAATCATTCAAAAAGAAGCTCAAGGGATTTATAATATTTCTGGTAAGGAAGTAATGACTCCGTTGGAGATGGCCATGCGAACTGCCGATTTCTTTCAATTAGATAAAGCCTTGATTACAGAAACCGATTCTTCAAAATTTACGCAACCTGCCAAACGTCCGCCAAGAACGGGTTTCATTATTGAAAAAGCAGCAAAAACATTGGGGTATAAACCTCATACCTTTGAGGAAGGTATAGCCGTTTTGGCCAGTCAATTGCTTAAATAATCTAAAAAACGGAATTTTAATTCCGTTTTTTTTTTGTTTCTGCATGAAATTGTTTTCACGTATTGAATAATTTTGTTTTTTTATTATTGATTTGATTATTAGTTTGTTAAAGTTTTATCTAGCTTAAATGATTTAAATGATTAGGGCTAATTTTTTTAAAATGTGTGAGTTATGAAAATTATTTTTGCTGAAATTTCTTTGTGATAAACTATTTAATTTATACATTTCCCAAAAATATGTTTGTATTTCCAATCCTACTTTGGCTTAAACTTCATAAACTTTATACGGAATGAAAAATTATTGTAGTTCATTTAAATCAGCAGGCATTACTTTGTTGCTAATGTTTTTAGGCCTCTTTTCAGAATTAGTTGCTCTTCCTGTCACTAACCAAAGAACAAATGCAACAGGCTCGACAATTCAGGCGATACTAGATGATCCATTAACACTCGATGGTGATGTGATTCTTGTCGACTTGGGCGCTGGTTATGTTACGGAAGCCAATGTGACTGTTTCTAAACAAGTTACTTTACAAGGCGTAAATGGTGTTGCGACAGTGACAAAATTATCACTTGCTAACACCAATGTCATTGTTGCAGATTTAACTGTTTCTTCGGTAACGGTAAATGCAGGCGCTTCAGTGCAAGATGCCGTGAATGCCGTAAGCTCAGGGGGGACTGTAAATATTAGTGCTGGCACTTATGCCGAAAATGTTACGGTATCGAAAGCCATAACCATTGCTGGAGCTGCTGGGGTTACGGTAAATTCGTTTATCCTTTCCAATAAAACCATTGCTATCAATAATGTAACGGTAAATACCATCGATGTTTTAAGTGGCGCTTCAGTGCAAGATGCCGTGAATGCCGTAAGTTCAGGGGGAATTGTAAATATTAGTGCTGGCACTTATGCCGAAAATGTTACGGTATCGAAAGCCATGAC
>CALPQG020000290.1 GCA_943325655.2 Bifidobacterium breve
TACAAATACAAATGCCCAGCTCACATCGGTAGGTTTCCCGATAATTTCAGAGTTCATCAAGTTACCCATTCTGATACAGAAACCTGCCAACAAAGTAATCAGAGAAGCCCTGTCTAACAACCATACATAAGACGTATTGAATTTTCGGCTGTACAACCACAAGGCAAACAATACTCCTGCAGCACCACCGTGGCTGGCCAAACCGCCTTCCCAAATCTTAAAAATTTCTAATGGACTGCTTAAATAATAGGCTGGATCGTAAAACAAACAATGACCCAATCGCGCTCCCAATACAGTTCCGGCAATGATGTAAATGGCAAGAGTATCCACTTCTTTTTCATCACGTCCCTCCCATTTATATATTTTAGTCATTACCATTTGCCCAAACCAAAATGCCGCTGCGAAGAACAGTCCGTACCAATGTAATTTTAATAAACCCAAATCAACAAGTTCAGGAGATTGATCCCAGATAATGTATAATAATTCCATGATATATAAACTTCAGTATTTTAGAAAGGCACCACTTTCATTGTCAATTAACCAATTCCTAACCTTATTATTTCTTCCAAATCCTGCGGTGTATCTACGCCATAAGACTCATATTCGGTTTCCTGCACATGAATTTTAAAACCATTTTGCAACCAGCGCAATTGTTCCAAAGCTTCCATTTGCTCGTAACTCGAAGGTGCAAGTTTGGTAATTTTTGTCAAAATATCAGCACGATACACATAAATTCCTAAATGCTTGAAATAATCGTGTCCATTTAACCACAAAGCGGTTTCTACTCCTCGTTGAAAAGGGATTGCCTGACGGCTAAAATAAATTGCTT
This sequence comes from Bifidobacterium breve, assembly GCA_943325655.2. Lineage (GTDB taxonomy): Bacteria > Bacteroidota > Bacteroidia > Cytophagales > UBA9547 > CALPQG02. The sequence goes on from CALPQG020000290.1 coordinate 830, forward strand.
TTTGATTCTTATCAAAAACTACTTTCACCTTATTCGTATCAAAAACATGGTCAATATGCGTAATTTTTTTGATCAAAGTGGCAATTTCTACTGCCTGCTGTTTGGCCAATATTGCTGTCAACACATCTATTTGTTCGGGTTTTATAAACGGCTCATCACCCTGAATATTAATAACATAACCATATTTTTCCTCCAACATTAGCAGCACTTCAGCACAACGGTCGGTACCACTTTGGTGGTCTTCGGAAGTCATCACTACTTCTCCTCCAAAACTTTTCACATGGTCATATATAAGCGTATGGTCAGTGGCAACCACTACTTTTGAAAGCGAAGTTGCTTTAGAAGCTTGTTCATAAACACGCTGAATCATACTTTTGCCATTGATGTCGGCAAGTGCCTTAGCATGAAACCGGGAAGAATTGTACCTGGCGGGAATTACACCCAAAATTTTAGCTGTTTCACTCATATCAAAATTGCTTGTACCAAGTGCTGGTGAATATATATATGTAAATATACTTTATGTAGGTGGACAAAAAGCTTATATTTCGCCTAAAATTAAGACAATACTATTGATTTGGAAAATATAATGCCTAAAAAACTATTCGATATCCCATTTGACGGGCGAATTTGGAAAGTAGTCGCCAACCCTGAACGCCATACGTTGATTGTAGAAGTCAGAAAACCAAGCCATCAGGAAGTCTATTTTTTTGAACTTGATTTGAATTCGCAACAATTAACGCCAATGGCACACCTGGAACAAAACTGGTGGTTTGGTTTGCAGGAGAGTAGAAATGACATGGTTATTTTTCAGGAATTCAATTCCAAACAAATGCCTGCTTCTAAATCTATTATAGGATATGATTTAAAGTCAAAGAAAATTACCTGGAAGCAGGAAAATTTAGGCTTTCACCATAGCAATCAAAATTACATTGGCGCTTTACAGTTTGTAAATGAAATTTCAACGCTTATATTCCTGGATATCAGTTCGGGAAAAACCATACCTTCACCGATAGAAGTAACAGAAAATATAACTCCTGCTTTTAATAATCCCATTCATTATAAGAATGACAACACGTATTTCGTTAGCATTGCAACGTTTATCTTAAATAGTAAAAATCATATTGCAGTAGAGGCAATAGATTATCTTGAACTGGGACAATTAATTTTAATTTCTTATTATATTTGTGACACTGAAAACAAACTTACCAATTGCCTTTTTATAATTGACACAGAAGGAAAAGTTGTTTTAAGTGAAATTCTGGGAGAAAAATTACCTGGAATTGGCATCGATACCTTTTGGATTTACAATGATCAATTGCTATTCATCAAAAACAAATCCGAATTAAATTGTTATTCATTACCCCTATTATAATTTATAAAATGAAAAAAAATATCCTATTACTCCTTGTGCTTTCATTGGTATTTTTCAGTATCAATGCCCAGGAAGAAGAATACACCACACATAAAATTAAAGCAGGAGAATCTTTGTATGCACTTACTAAAAAATATAAAGTTACGCTCAAAGAAATCAAAGATGCCAACCCTGATTTGGGTGCTAAAATAGATATTGGAACGGCTGTTCGTATTCCTAAAAAAGGCGGAACAAAGAAAAAAGCTACAGCCACACCTGCTAAAGAAAAAGAAGAAGTAAAAGCTCCTGTAGAAACAAGTAAAGAAGTTCCAGTAATTGACGAAAACAACTTCATCAAACACAAACTTAAATCAAAAGAATCGTTTGCAGTATTGAGCAGAAAATATGGGGTGAGCATTGCCGACATCAAAAAAGCAAATCCAAAACTAGGAAATTCTGTTCGTGTCGGAACCATCATTCATATTCCGGCGAAAGAAATTTCAACAGCTGAGCAAACAGTACAAGAAGCTGTTGCAGAAGAAAAACTTGTTCCAGAACCTGTTACTCGTGAGGCGGAAAAAACAGAAGAAGTGTATATTTTCCATAAAGTAAAAAACAAAGAAACGCTTTCTACCATCAGTAATAAATACAAAAAAACACTGACACAAATTAAAAAAGCCAATCCTTCCATTGGGTCTAAAGGACTTAAAATTGGCCAACTGGTAAAAATACCGACAGGCAAAAAAGCTGTTCCACAAGCTGTAGTGGCTGAAGAAGCAGACATTCCGAGTTTGCCAAATAGCATGGGAGAAATTACCCACAAAGTAAAACGCAACCAAACCTTATTCTCTATCGCCAAAGAATACAAAGTAAGCGTCAACGATATTAAAAAATGGAACAACTTAACAGCAGCCAATAGCCTGAAACTTGGCCAGGACCTGGTGATCAAAACGAGGGAAGACATTGCACCTGAACCTAAAAAAGTAACCCCAGTAGTTGTTGAAACTAAAGAAATTGCGCCACAAAAAGAAGTTGTTACCACACCAGCACCAGTAAAAATCACCAAGCCACAAATGGCAGGAAATACAGAACCTGACGAACCTGTAACTGCGGAATCAACAGCTCCGGTAATAGCCTTGAAAGAGCCCCAAGCACAACCAGAAACGGACCTTAACAAAGTAAAAGTAACTACTTCTACGGCAGTAAATGCTAGTGGCTACAGCAAAATTACAGAAACAGGTTTGGCTGAATTGATGGGTGAAACGGTGGAATCAAACAAGTTTTTGGCTTTGCACAAAACTGCTCCGATTGGTACCTTGATCCAGGTGAAAAACCCGATGACGGATGTCGCCATTTTTGTAAGGATTATAGGTAAACTTCCTGACAACAGTGCCAACGACAAAATCATCATCAAAGTAACCAAGAAAGTACGTGAAAGAATCGGTGCGTTGAACAACCGTTTCCCTGTGGAGATTTCGTATATTCCTTAGTTTTGGTACTGAGTTGGGTATTAGGTACAAAGTATTAAGTACAAAGTACAGGGTACAGGGTACAGAGTTGGGTATTAGGTACAAAGTATTAAGTACAAAGTACAGGGTACAAAGTACAAAACACAAAGTTCAGGGTAGTACAGGATTCTCAGCCTATTAAAACTTGGCGTAATTCAGAAAATAAAATTTCTTCATTCAACATTAAAAATTCAACATTAAAAATTCAACATTCAATATTCAATATTTTTTCACTAAACATTCAACAGTAAAAACTCAACACTTTTTTCCCATGACTACACTTGCCCTCGACAGACCCAAAAGTTTACTCAAACAATATTTCGGTTATGACCATTTCA
>CALPQG020000291.1 GCA_943325655.2 Bifidobacterium breve
AATTGTTCTGCCGAAATACTTTTTGTTGTTGCACTCATTTTAAATACAACATAAAATGCTTTTTCAACACCAAATTTGACCTTATGAAAAAGGGTGCCAGAGGTTGGTGAAAAGATTTGTAAACAATTTTTACATCGTTTAAAATGGGCTTTACTACAATGATGCTCTTCCTTTCCTCCACAATTAGGACAGTTAAAACCATTTGACCACTTATAAAATGCTAAATGAGATAAACAAGAATCTTTATCGGAGAATTTCTTTAAAAATTCTATCTCATTTTGACCTTCAAATTTTAAAATATCAACCATTTTCAACCAAATTATATTTTGATTAATACAGGCATTTTATGAATAAGTACTCAGGTGGGCTCTACTATAAATCAAATATTAAATAAATCAATCCTTGAGGCAACGAACTGAAAAGCCGGCACCCCTATTGTAGCTACCGCGGCTCACACCAAGGTAATATGTGTCTAGGAAGCGGTAACTAGCAGTAGTAACTGATGAAGCAGAAGACGACCACCAGACGCCGCTAGACGTTAGAGCAGTTTTTTACAGCACAATCCCATAATTATAATAAAGAAATTTTTATATTTACAACTTAAGAAATCAAATTAAAATTAAAAGAGAAATATCGCTATGAAAAGAATTGTAACATTACTCCTTTGTGTAATTGCTTTTACAGCTACCCTTCATGCCCAAGAATTTAACAAAGGTGTCAAAGAGTTGGTGAATGAAGGGGAAGGACATTTTGAGATAGATGAATTTGATATGGCGTTGAAATTTTTATTACAGGCAGATAAATTACAACCTGTTCATCCGGAAATAAGTTATTTGTTGGGTAAAACATATATCAAAATAAAAAGACCTGATTTGGCGGTTAAATTTTTACAGATTGCCAGCGATGCCAATTATCAGGAGAAAACTTTGAATTATGAATTGGGTCAGGCAAGTCATTCGGTGAATAAATTTGATGAAGCCATTGCGGCCTATACCAAGTTCAAAGCTACATTGAACGAGAAAAAAGACAAGGCTAAAATTGATGAAGTAACACGTTTTATAGAAACCTGTGAAAACGGTAAGGAGTTGGTGAAAAAACCTGTGAATGTGAAGATCAAAGGTTTTGGAAAAGGTATCAATTCAAAGTCAGGAGATTATATGCCTTTTGTTTCTGCGGATGAATCGGTAATGATTTTTACATCTCGTCGTCCTGGAAGTACAGGCGGATTGTTAGATGACCATGATTCTAAATATTACGAAGACATTTATTATACCGAACGCAAAGATACGGTTTGGGGACAGGTAAAAAATATTGGAACTACCATCAATACTCCTTCACATGATGCATGTGTTGGCATTTCTCCAAATGCCCAAATGATGTTTGTACACGTGGTAAACTCAAAAGGAAAAGGTGATTTGTTTGTAAGTGAATTAAAAGGTAAAGTTTGGAGCCGGCCAAAATCTTTGGGACCCAATATCAATGGTACAGAAACCAATGAATCGGGCTGCAGCATAACTCCTGATGGTAAAATTTTGTTTTTCAGCAGTGACAGGCCAGGTGGAGAAGGAGGATTGGATATTTGGATGAGTAAGAAAAAAGCAAGTGGTGAATGGGACGTTGCAGTAAATCTTGGTCCTAAAATAAACACCAGTTACGATGAAGAATCCCCTTTCATTCATCTCGATGCCAAAACATTGTATTTCAGTTCAAAAGGCCATAATTCTATGGGAGGATTTGACCTTTTCGATACCAAAGTGGATCCAAGAACCGGGTTGGTGGTTGCCCCGACAGAAAATTTAGGTTATCCCATCAATACGTTTGCAGATGAAACATTTATCAGTTGGTCTGCAGATGGTTTGAGGGCATATTTTTCTTCAGTTCGCGAAGGCGGAATGGGCGAAGAAGACATTTATTTATTGACCCGTCCTAAAGAAGAGGAAGCCACCCATGTGGTTATTTTCAGAGGTCGTATCAAGGATGCCGTTTCTAAATCTCCTGTAGGTGCAACAATTACAGTAGTAGATGATGAAACAGAAAAAGTGGTGGCTACTTTTACTGCAAACAGCAGTACTGGTAAATTTTTATTTGTGCTTGAACCAGGTAAAAATTATGCCATAGAAGTGGAAGCACCGAAACACATGTTCCATTCTGAAAATATCAATATTCCTGAATCAAAAGGTTTTCAAATGATTACCGATTCCATTTTATTGGAAGTGCCAAAAACAGGGCATAAAGTAGCTTTGTTTAATATTTTCTTTGAAGACCATACGTCCAAATTGAAACTTGATTCTCATTATGAATTGACAAAAATTGTCAATTTATTGACCAACCATAAATCAATGAAAATTCAAATTATGGGCCACGTGTTTACTGAAAAAGATGTGGAAAGTAATATGAAACTTTCGGAAGAAAGGGCCAAAGCAGTAGTTGATTACCTCAAAGGAAAAGGAATTGTGGCAACAAGGTTAACAACAAAACCAATGGGAAATACAACACCATTGCCAACCGGAGTTATTGGGGAAAATACCAGAATAGAACTTGAAGTAAAATAATTTATTGATTACTTAGTGAAATTAACCTGAAAAGCTTCGAAATTAGTCTCGAGGCTTTTCTTGATTTATCAACCATGGTTTCAAATCGTTATTTGTTATTATTTCATTTGAGCATATCTGTTGATTACAATAAATCTTACAAATAAATGTTATTCTTAACAGTTATTTTTAAATACCAGAGAATAGCTTTGTCAAAAACAATTTGAAACAACACCGTCTTGAAAAAACTTTACTTTATTTTATTTTGGGGGGTAACATGTATGCTGGCGAATGTATCGCAATGTTTTGCTACCCATATCAAAGCTGCCGACATTCAAGTGGAAAGGGATCCTAATGATCCTAAAAAATACAGTTTTACGTTGTATGTATATTTTGAGGAATCAAGGGTAGGAAGTTCAGGTGTTCCAACAGACAATGCTACTTTAGATTTTGGAGACAACTCTACCCAAACCACAACAAGAATAAAACCGCTTGAAGTAACATCTCCAGGGGTGGTAAAAGGCACCTATATTTTTAGCCATTTTTATGAGTTTAACGGGAAATACTTTGTTGGGTATACCGAGAATAATCGCGTCGACGATGTGTTGAACATGTACAGTTCTGTCAATACTCCTTTGTACATTGAATCCATGATTACCATAGATCCATTTATTGACATAAATGATTCTCCTATTTTGACCATACCTCCTATAGACAATGCCAACAGTGGGCAATTGTATGCTTACAATACAGGGGCAGTTGACCCAAATGGGGACAGTTTGAGTTATGAAATGATTCCCACCCAACAGGCGCAGGGAAAAGAAGTTGAAGGGTATGTCAGTCCGAGTGATTCTAAATTTAATGGGACAGCACTAGACGGAGGGCCTGCTACTTTTAAAATCAATTCAAAAACAGGTGACATCACCTGGGATACGCCAGGACAGGTGGGGATTTATAATATTGCCATTAAAGTTACAGAGTATAGAAATGGTACCAGGATTGGCTATGTCGTAAGGGACATGCAAATTATTGTAAAAGATGGGAAAAATAAACCACCCAAATTAAAATTACCCAATGATACCTGTGTTGTTGCCGACGGTTCCAAGCTTATATTCAATGTGATTACAGCTGATCCCGAGAACAATTCTGTTGCTACAGATGTTTTTGGTGCTCAGGTTTTGTTTGGAAAAGCAATTTTGAATACAACATTAATTTACCCGGTTCCTCCGTCTACAACACAATTGAATTGGCAACCTACTTGCGGTGATGCGCAAGACCAACCTTATACTTTTAATTTCATGGCACAGGATTATCCTCCTTCTGGGGCCGGGGATAAAATGTATGACTTTAAAACCTTAAGTATCAAGCTTAATGCGCCGAAACCTACCAACCTTAAAGTGGTAGAGCTGAATAAAGCTGCGAAACTTACCTGGGATCCTTATAGTATTACTTGCCCTGTGGCTAAATTTCAAGATACGGTACAGGCTG
>CALPQG020000292.1 GCA_943325655.2 Bifidobacterium breve
TAGGTATTGTTTCTGTAGCCCTTTTCAATAAATGCCAGCACCAAGTATTGCAAATCCTCAAACAAACCAACCGCAATCACCTGAGGAACCGAAACAGTATTGGTGTGTTGTAGCAATGCTAATCCTCGCGCTTCTTTTTGAAGCATATCAGGAAACTGAGCCGCATTGTTTAGTTTCAAAAAAAGCTTACCCTCAGAAGTTTCCAGCCAATAGGTTTTGTTGATGAAACCACCCGTCACAAAGCCCGAAGCGGTGACAGTAACTTCCTTATTCAGTGCATTTTGGAGTATTGCAAGGAAATTATAAGTGTTGGGTGTTGAGTTGTTAGTAATATGTTCTGATTCCAAATTCATTCTTGCTTGTTAGTTTTATTAAAGTCATATACTCGAAACAATTCAGATTACAACATCATTGAAAAAATAGACAACAAATTAAAAATTAAATTTATTCCACCAATACCGTTTGCCCATCACATTCCACCACGAAACCTGGTTTGATTTTATTTCTTTTTCTAAGTTCTACTTCACCATTTACTTTTACCAAACCTTCATCAATTAAACTATTGGCATCTGCCCCATTTTCACTCCAACCCATCATTTTCACCAACTGATTGAGTTGGATGTACTCTCCAGTAATTTTATAACTTTCCATAACATCAATTTAAGCCCAAAAGTAATAAAGTTTACCCAACTATATTTTGTTTGTATAATTAAACTTAAGTTGCAAAAAGAAGTCAGAATATAAAAAGCTGAATGAATCAAGTTAAAGACACACGCGTAACCCTTTTTCTTAAAAACATGGTAAGCAATAGTTGCATTAAGCTTGTCAAAAGTTTAATGGAAACAAATACTGCTATTGAAGTGGTTAAAATAGAACTTGGGCAGGCGACAATAAAAATTAACGATGCATCAACATTCAACTTCAATGAAATAGAAAAGTTACTTTTAGGACATGATTTTCCACTGATACAAGATAAAAACTTACAGCTCGTTGAACAAATAAAAATTGCTTCGATTGAATTAATTCACTTTTACAATAACTCCAACTCACTGATTCGAAACTCAGATTATTTAAGTGAAAAACTAGATATGCCATACCACCAGTTGAGCAAGATTTTTTCAGACAAAACAGGCATTACCTTAGAGAAGTATATCATTTTACTTAAAATGGAACGGATCAAAGAATTGTTTTTTTACGATGAATTTTCAGTCAGCGAAATCTCATTTATGATGGGCTACAGCAGCGTTCAATATTTAAGCAACCAGTTCAAACAAGTAACAGGATTATCCATTTCCGAATACAAAAAACTGGGCAAATACGAGCGAATTCCTTTAGAAAACCTCGCCTAATTTTCTGTTTTAAAAATATAATTGTAATCGGGAAAAGCAAATACCGGAATGCCCCCACTTGAAGCAAGCATTAATTTGATATGGTCATCTACTTTGTATCAACTCCTTCAATTCGTTTTGTTGCTAAAAAAGCTGCACCCATTTTTCAAAAACAAACTTTTGAGAGTTAGCAAATTGCCAATGTGATTTAACCCTCGATTACACTTTTTTAGCCACCAGTTTTTCTTTCAAAACCAATATTTTTTTCTCCACAAACTCATATATCAGCCAGGCCATTCCAATGGTAGCAAACAAAATAATAGGATATAGCAAAAGGTGATTGTATGGAGTTGCTTTGATAAATGGATAAATCGGTTTTTGACTACATAACTTCAAAATCCAGTAAATGATAATTTTATGACTTAAGTAAAGTGAAAAAGAAATTTTACCGATAAAATTGAGCCATTTCATTTCTATGGGAACAATACATGCTTCGTTCAAAGCAAGGTTTAACAATAGGGGCATCAACAACAAAGACAAGGTTAACTCACTAAAAGCCTTTACATTAAAAAATGAACAATACACCAAATAGCCAACACAAAGTATCGCCAGCAAGATTTGCACCTGTTTTTTAAACACGAAATTGAGAGCAATTAACCTTGGAATTTGAATTTTATGTTGGGATTCATAATAGATAAAAGCACCAATTCCACCCAATAAAAAATTATCAAACCTGGTTTTATCTAGGAAAAAATTAAGACTGTTAGGCACTTTTAAAAACCATTTTACGCCATAACGAATACTGACATAGCTCACAAATAACCCAATAAACAGCAAGAAAATAGTCTTAAAGTTTTTGAGTCTAAACAACTGTGGATGAATCAGGTAATATTGATCTTCGGCACCTAATGTCCAAATCGGATCAATCACCACATTGAGTCCGTACAGACAAAAAGCTACATTTGACATCATAAACAAACACAACAACAAATACTCGTAACCCATGTGCGCTGGCCACCAAAAGAACGCAACGGCCAATACGATACAATACAATGGCCAAATGCGGATATACCTTTTGCTGTAAAATAAGCTGTAATTGATAGAACCATTTTTCAACTTTTCATTGATTAAAAAATAGGTACTTAAAAATCCACCCAAAACAAAAAATACCGTAACGGCTGTACTCCCAAACACTCCCCAATTGCTAAGATGGGCGATGTTTTTATAGCATTTTAATTGTTCAAAATGAGAAACAATAACCAATATTGCTGCCAATCCTCGTAATGAATCCAGGTTAGGTAAATATTTTTTGTTACTCATATATAAATTTTTTTTTGAAATGCAGTTGACTATACGGATATTCTTCAATTTGTTTTAATTTAACAATTAATTTATTCCCTTCATTTTGTGCGATTTATAATTTTCAGTATAAAAAGAAGCCTCAAATTAAAAATTAGATTCATGAATTGTCATTATTTTATTATTAAAACTACAATTCACGCTTTGTTTTTAAAAAAAATATCCACACCTTTGCAACGGCAAATCTATACGACTAGCTCCTGTGAACTCCCCCAGGGTCGGAAGACAGCAAGGGTAAACGGTTGTAGCGGTGCGATATCGGATTTGCCACTTTTTATTTTATCCCCATCCAATTAAATTCTTTCAAAAACTGTCTTATTTTCTTGTTTTCTCTAAGGAAAATGTATTTTTGTGATAATCCAATTGATGCTAATGCCAAGCCAAACCTTAAGTATTTATTCTTCGAAAACATCACCAAGACTTTATTATGTACTTGGAGAAATATTTGAACGTATTTTAGGGTTAAAAATTAGCCTCATCACTGACCTTGAAACTTTTACTGGCATTGAAACGCCAAAATTAAGTTATGGACAATTTATAAATAAAAACTGCCCGTATATCGCAGCAAGTGGCTTGTTGTTTGAAAAAGGTATTCTTTCCACTGAAGTAAAGGTAATTGATCATCAGGGAATCAAAGCGTTGTTTCCTGTGGAGCAAGATGCTAATTCTTGTTTGCCTTATGATCCATTGAGTGCGGTGTTTTATATGTTGAGTCGGTATGAAGAATATATCCCTTTTCAAACAGACCATCATGGGCGTTTTTCAGCAACATTAAGCCTTGCCTACAAACATGATTTCTTAAATCAACCCGTAGTACAATTGTGGGTTGCTCATATTGCAGAAGTACTTTTAAACTATTATCCTGACCTACAATTCAAAAAAAACAACTATACTTTTCAAGCTACTTTTGACATTGATGTGGCGTATGCTTTCAAAAACCGTTCGTTGAAATGGCAATTGTTAAGTATGGGAAAGGATATTTTCGAACTTAAATTTCAACAATTTGTGATGCGTTGCCTCGTGTTGATTGGATTCGTAAAAGACCCATTTGATACCTACGAGGAATTGTTGAGCTTACTTCAAACCAATCAAATCTCCTCCACATTTTTTTTTCAATGTGGAAAATATGCAGGGAAAGAAGATAAAAGTTTGCTTAGCTCCTCTCCTTTCTGGAACAAATTTATTGCGTCCATTTCAAAAGTAGCAGACATTGGTTTACATCCATCTTATTCTTCCAATTATCATCAGGCACATTTTGAAAAAGAATTGGCATTGTACTCTTCCATTGCCGAAGCTCCAGCGAAAATATCCAGGCAACA
>CALPQG020000293.1 GCA_943325655.2 Bifidobacterium breve
CCTAATTAATTTCATTTCTTCTACCGCTTCTCTTATTTCGCCTATCAATACAGCTTTTTCATTTGAAATGGAAACCTTTGTTTTAGGAATCTCAAAATCAATTTTAAGTGCCTTTACAAATGCCATGAGTGCGTCAAATTTGTCGGCAGTAGGATGTAGTATTATGGTGTCAGCAGTTTTCATGTTTATAAAGCGGCTACGTTTTTAGAAAAAAGTATTTGAATTTTTTATTGGTATTCATTTTATCAATGAAACTCATAAATGGTCTTTATTACAATGATTTAACAAATATAGGAGAACTTTGTTTCATAAAAAAGAACAATATGATTTGCTAGTGGGAGCACGACGACATTCTGACTTGTCCTGCAATAGGTCTATTGGTGTAAACCTAATTTTAAGACCATCTATTATTTAATTTTGTTGCCATGACCAAAAACTAAATTGAATGCATTAGTTTTTTTACTAAACATTCAACACTAAAAACACAACACTAATCAGAATATTTATTGCCATTTGTTTGGAATAGTGACTATTTATGTAAATTTTTGTAAAAATTAATACGCATGAAATTTACAGCAAAAATAGGATGGTGGAGATGTACTAACGAGCAAGTGTTCGGCTGGGTATAATCTTCATTGATAAAGATATACAGAGGCTTACCGGACACGGTAAGCCTCTTTTGTTTAAAAAATAGCTTACCTGAATTTTAACGTCTCAATTAAAAATTGAACATTCAAAATTCAAAATTCAATCACATGAAGCATTCCTTAATTACTACTTATAAAAAAATACTTGCCGACACCATTACGCCTGTCAGTATTTACCTGAAACTGAGAGACAAATTTCCCAAAAGCATCTTGCTTGAAAGCTCTGATTACCATGGCAATCAAGACATTTATTCTTATATCTGTTGTAAACCGATTGCTGGTTTAAAGGTGGTAGACAATATTCTCAGTACCTATTTTCCTGATGGTTCGCAAGAAGAAAAATCTTTGACCGACCAAACGAAGGTAGTTTTGGCGGAAGAAATCAGTCGCTTTTCCCAATCTTTTGAAGTGGATAAACAAGACTTTCAATTTCTACACGGAGGAATATTTGGTTATACCTGTTACGATGCCGTGAGGTATTTTGAAGACGTAGAAGTAAAAACCTACGAAACAGAATTTCGCAAAATACCTGATGTACAATACCATGTATACCAATTTGTGATTGCTTTCAACCATTTTAACAATGAAGTTTATTTGATTGAAAACAGGCCTCAAAATACGGTTTCTGAATTAGACCAGGTTGATAATTTTATCCAGACCAAAGAATTCTCCACTTTCAAATTTGAATTGGTGGCCAGGGAAGAATCTAATTTTACGGATGAAGAATTTAAGAAAATCATCGTAAAAGGGAAAGAGCATTGCAGACGCGGGGATGTTTTCCAAATTGTACTTTCAAGAAGATTTTCACAACAGTACAAAGGAGATGACTTCAATGTGTACAGAAGTTTAAGGTCTATCAATCCATCGCCGTATTTGTTTTATTTTGACTATGGCAGTTTCAGGATTTTCGGTTCTTCGCCTGAAGCACAAATTGTAGTCAAAGACAAACAAGCAGCGATTTTCCCTATTGCAGGTACTTTTAGGCGTACAGGCAACGATACGCAGGACGCGATTTTGGCCGAAACTTTATTGAACGATCCCAAAGAAAATGCCGAACATATCATGTTGGTCGATTTGGCCAGGAATGATTTGAGTCGCCATGGCGATCATGTACAAGTAGAAACCCTGAAAGAGGTACAATATTACAGTCACGTGATCCATTTGGTTTCCAAAGTAGTGGCGCAATTGCCAAATGACCATTCGTTTATGAGTCTGGTAGCGGATACTTTTCCTGCAGGAACATTGTCCGGAGCACCCAAACACAATGCCATGAAATTGATCAACCGCTATGAACATGGCAATAGAGGTTTTTATGGAGGTTGTATTGGGTATATCGGATTTGACGGCGTGTTTAACCATGCCATTATGATCCGTACCATTATGAGTAAAGACAATGTGTTGTACTACCAGGCTGGAGCAGGTGTAGTAGACCTTTCAGTGATTGAAAATGAAGCCCAGGAAGTTCATAATAAATTGGCCGCGCTGAAAAAAGCCATTGTGCAGGCGGTGGAGGTGTAGGGTGAAGAGTATATTAGCTTGTCTTCATTAGGAAATTAAAAGATGTAGAACAATAGCATTCGGTAAATGATTTTAAATTTAGGTTCAAATGAAAATTGAAACACCTCAATTAGCTTTGATTAACGAACAATGTAAAATCAACAATGTAAAATCATTGTATGCTTTTGGTTCAGTAGTTAGAGAAGATTTTAATGATTTGTCAGACATTGATTTGGTGGTTGATTTTAATGAAACAGACCCATATCGATATACAGATTTGTATTTTAACTTAAAACTAAATTTAGAAAATATTCTTAAAAGACCGATTGATTTACTGGAAGATAGGGCTATTAAAAATCGTTTTTTTAGAGAAGAATTAGAGAAAACAAAAGTGAAAATATATGGATATTAAAATCAAAAGTTACTTGCTTGATATCATACAAAGCATTGATGAGATTTTTCTATTTCTTGGAGAACGGAGGGATTTTATTACTTATAAGGACGATTTAAAAACCAAAAAGGCCATAGAACGAAATTTGGAAATAATAGGAGAGGCAACAAGCAGGATAATAAAAGTAGATTCCAATTTTGAACTCAAAGACGCTAAAAATATTATAGGGACACGTAATAGAATTATACATAGTTACGATAATATTTCTGATGAGGTGATTTGGACGATTATTAGTAGAGAGCTTCCCAAATTGCAAAAAGAAGTACAAGAGATTCTTGATAAGGTTTAATAAGATTAAAACAAAGTGTAATTAGGGGCGAATGCTAAGGCAGAAGAATGTGAAGCATATAATATTAGATACAGTTCTAATATCAACAATTGGATATTTATTTATTCAAAATAGAACTCTGTATACAAAAATAGATGCTGCCGATTCATTGTTGAAAAAATCTTTACCAATTATAAATTCTTATAATAGACGTTTAATGAGTGATATCAAAGATATAAAAAGTAATTTTAGTACATGTTCGCAAGATTGTACAATTTTATATAAAGAACAATTATACAAATACCTTAGATACTTTGAGGACGATTTGTGAATTTTATGTAAACAAAACTCCTAAACAAATTATTCAGACACAATAAATTTCAAGATATGGATCAGCCTAAAATCTTAATTTTTGACAATTATGATTCCTTTACTTACAACTTGGTTCATCAAGTGAAAGAGTTAGGGTATACCAATATTGATGTCATCAGAAATGACAAAATTGCCTTGGCGGCTATTGAACAATATGATAAAATATTGCTTTCTCCAGGTCCTGGCATTCCTTCTGAAGCGGGGATTTTGTTGGATTTGATTCGTACCTATGCCCCAACCAAAAGTATCTTGGGAGTTTGTTTAGGACAACAAGCAATCGGTGAAGTTTTTGGCGGACAATTGACCAACCTTGATAAAGTGTATCACGGCGTGGCGATGGATACCAAAGTCATTGTGAAAGATTATATCTTCGAAAACCTTCCTGAAAATTTTCCTACTGGTCGATACCACTCTTGGGTGGTTGCAAGAGCAGGATTTCCTGAAGACTTGGAAATTACCGCCATCGATGACAACAACAATATCATGGCCTTGCGCCATAAAAAATTCGATGTCCGTGGCGTTCAATTTCACCCTGAATCTATATTGACCGAAGGCGGCATTGCGATTGTAAAATCGTGGTTGGAAGCATGATGGTACAGGGTACAGGGTCTTGAGTACAGTGTTGAATATACGTAAGTCTCTGTACCCCGTACTCTGTACTCTCTACCCTGTACCCAGTACTCTTTACCCTTTACCCTTTACTAAAAAATGAAACCCATACTCACCAAACTTACCAATCACCAAACTTTAAGCAAAGCAGAAGCGAAGGAA
>CALPQG020000294.1 GCA_943325655.2 Bifidobacterium breve
ATGAATGTTTGAATTTTTTAGCAAAAAAAAGAAGGAAATTCTTTGTCCCGATTGTAGATGTGGAAGCGCAACTTTCTAGTTATATTGACCAGGGAAAATACATTACCGGAGATGAAATTCAATTAAAATTACAAAAAGCGATATTGACTTTGCCTGAAAAACAAAGGTTGGTATTTAACATGAAATACTTTGAAGAATTGAAATACGAAGAAATTTCTGACATTGTAGGAACATCAGTTGGTGCCTTAAAAGCATCATACCATATTGCCGTTAAAAAAATTGAAGAATATATCAATCGCGATTAAACCTTTATACTAAAATAGCATCTTAAAAAAGCATGAAAAGCAAAAGCAAAATATTACTTACTGACATCAAAAAGGACATTCAAATGAATGTTCCTGAAGGATTTCATGAGCAATTGCGCCAAGCCATCGCCAAACAAACTACTTCAAGTTTACTTGAATCCCTAAAAAATAAAAATGAAATATTTGCTACGCCAAACAATTATTTCAGTGAATTACAAAATGACATCAGTAGTCAAACTACAGACTTAAGTGTTGAACCCTCTTTTGTTAGCAAATGGCAAGAGCAATACCACGCCATCAAAAACAAAGAACTGTTTTTAACCCCTGAGCGCTATTTTGATTTGTTACCAGCCAAAATACAATTGGCCATCTGTAACCGCAAAAGCTCGTGGTTTTCGTATACAGATGAGGTATTTATTAAGTACCTTTGGAAACCTGTTCCAATATTGGCAACGGTGCTTTTTTTGGTGGTTTCCTATATGGTTTTCAACAAAAACAATGAAATAGCAACACCGAATTCAATTGCAATCAAAAACACAGCAACATCGATTCAAAACTTGTCTCAGACAGAAATACTTGACTACCTAGCTTCAGAAGACAACAGTGAATTAGACGTCGTAGAATTGGCTTCAAACCAAAAAATAAATACTACTGAAGATTTTAAAAATTCAGCTATTAAAGTAGATCGAAAAACTATTGAAGAAACATTTTCTAGTGAGGAAATTGAAGAATTATCATTAGAAGAATTATAATGAAAAAAATCATACGCTACATATTGACCCTATTGGCTTTGACAAGCACTGCTTATGCCCAAAACCCTGGAAATCGTGAAAAGATTGAAGCGGCTAAAATTGGCTTTATCAGTGAACGTTTGGCCCTGACACCCAAACAAGCGCAAACATTTTGGCCAATTTACAATGAATATACTTTCAAGAAAAAAGAAATCCGCAAGGCCATTAACCAATTAAAAATTGAGAACAGCGACAATGAAAGTGATGCTGAAATTTTAGAAGATTTCAAAAAAATTAATAATTACAAACAAAATGAAGTTGACATAGAAAAAGATTATGTGGACAAATTCCTCTCTGTACTTACACCAAAACAATTGGCAGCACTTTATAATGCGGAAAAACAATTCACCAAAATACTTTTAGACAAGCTGAAGAAATAAATGATTGAGATGGATTTCAGAGTCTAGATTATTTCAAGAAGATTTTTATTGTCAATATAGATTAATTGCATGAGGGCGTTTCCGCCGAGGCCGACCGAGCTTTCGGCACTCGTCCCGATTTTTCGGGAAGCTCAAACAATCCCGAAGCATCGGGACTATCTCTAACACAAAATCTTCATCTTTTGAATATTTAGCAATCGAATTTCAATTAGAATCCGATTTATAGTAGATACTAACTCATTTCTAAATATTACTCATTTCGACGTAATACGAAAGTGAAACTTAACCACATTGCTACTATTTCCTATTGTCATCCCCCATCAAAATTCCCAGGTAACTTTCAAAGCGAGAGATATGTATTTCCCCTTCGTTAATTGCGGCTTGGACTGCGCAATTGGGCTCGTGTACGTGCGTACAATTATGGTATTTACATTGATTCAATAAAGCCCTCATTTCAGGAAAAAAGTGACTCAACTCCTGGTTTTCTACTTCGCTAATTCCCAATTCTTTGATTCCCGGCGTATCAATAATAAATGTCCCTGGACTCATTTCAAACATTTCAGCAAAAGTCGTAGTGTGTTTTCCTTTGTTGGCAAAAGAAGAAATGATACCTGTTTTTAAATCCAGATGAGGAGCGATGCAATTGATTAAAGTTGATTTACCAACACCTGAATGCCCGGCAATCAATGTTTTTTTACCTTCAAACAATTTACCAAACTCCTCTATTCCCTGATTGGTCACTACAGAAGTAGAAATACAATGGTAGCCGATAGGTGTATAAATCTTAAAAAGTTCTTCTAATTTATCGAGGTGTTTTTGTTTAGAAAGTAAATCAACTTTGTTGATGACAATGGTAACAGGTATGCGGTAACTCTCCGCTGAAACCAAAAATCGGTCGATAAAACCAATGGAAGTTCTGGGAAAATCTACTGTTACAATGATGATTGCCTGATCAATATTGGCAGCAATAATATGGTCATGAGCGGTTTTGTGGGTTGACTTACGAATGATATAGTTCTCCCTTGGTAAGATGTCCATAATCGTCACCTTTTCTTCCGCCTGTTGCTGGTATTCAAAAATTACGTAATCACCTACCGAAATTGGGTTGGTAACTTTCTTATTGTCATTTTTAAACACACCTCTTAAACGTCCCTGGTAACGAATGTCATCTTCGCCAATAATATCATACCATGACCCAGTAGAGCGCACCACTAATCCTTTCATATTGCAAAGCTAATCAAAAGGAGTTTAAAACCTTGGCTAATTTTCAAAGATAAAGAAAAGTTAAAGGGTTAAATTTTACTTGAATTCATCGTACCCAAACTTTTTCAACATGCGGTAATGAGATCCCAAAGCTTGAATAAAAGTTTTGTTTTCAATGTAAGGGATATTAAATTCTTCGGCAGTTGATTGAACAATCGCTGACAATTGAGGGTAATGTATATGACAAATCTTAGGAAACAAATGATGTTCAATCTGCATGTTCAATCCACCACAAATAAACGCCGCAATCGGACTTTTTCTAGAAAAATCTGCAGTAGTGTACATTTGATGGATTGCCCAAACCTCATCAATATTTCCATTGACATCCACCTCAGGAAAAGCGGTACCTTCAACCACATGCGCCAATTGAAATACCAATCCCAACACCAATCCTTGCGCGAGATGCATCATTAGAAATCCAATCAAAAATTGCCCGAACGAAATTGGAAGCAGGTATAATGGCAAACCAATGAATAAGAAGTAATACAATAACTTAAAGAAAAACAAATTAAAGTATTCAATGGCAGGATGTTTGGTATTGTCCCAGCTATCGCCGATTTTCTTTTGAAAGAATTTTTTATAGTCTTTGCGAAACACCCAAAACAAACTTGCCAACCCATACACCAAAAATCCATAGATGTGTTGGTATTTTTGCATCTTATTGATTTTATCCAACGGAGAAAGTCTAATAATCCCAGGAGCCACTTCGATGTCTTCATCATGACCAGGAATATTGGTATACGTGTGGTGCACCTGGTTGTGCGTAATGCTCCAAATATAAACGTTGGCACCCAAAATATAAAAGGTATAACTTAACAAATGATTCACCATTTTGTTGTCTGAATAAGAACCATGAATGGCATCATGACAAACATTAAATCCTGTTAAAGCTTTAAAAACACCCAGCACAATGGCCGCCCCCAACATTCCTAGAGGAGTTAATATATTGCTGATAATTAATGCGTAAGTACCTACAACCCCACCAAGAATGATGACGGTTTTAAGGTACATGGCACCGTTGGCAAATTTTGAAATGTTATTGGTTTTAAAATAGTCATCTACCCTACTTCTAACCGTACTGTAAAATCCTAAAGTATCTCTGTTGGTGAATTTAACTTTTTGCATAAGCTGATGTTGGTACATGATTTACCTAAAAGAAGGGAATTTCCCTCCGTAAATATAAGTACTAATTAAAAGTTATTCTAAAAAATTACAGAATAGTTAACTTGATTTTGGTCATCTGTTAATTCAAGA
>CALPQG020000295.1 GCA_943325655.2 Bifidobacterium breve
AATTGGGAAGTACATGATGATTGTTTGTACCAAATGCTCAAGAAATTTAGTGCCTATTCTAAAGTGAAAAAAATCATTGTTACGGAAAATGGGGCTGCTTTCCATGACGTAAAAACGGCTGCCGGTTACGTGCATGATATGCAGCGAATCAATTACCTGAAAACACATATCTCCAAAGTACTTCAAGCCAAAAATGAAGGGGTTAAAGTAACTGGTTATTTCATCTGGACCTTTACGGATAACTTCGAATGGGCGGAAGGATTTAAACCCAAATTTGGATTGGTACACATTGATTTTGAAACCCAGGAACGTACCGTTAAAGACTCGGGATATTGGTACCGAGACTTTTTAAAAAAGAAAAAAAAGGCTAAGAAATAAATATATTGTTGAACAAATTATGAAAAGACACAATACAAATTTTATATAATAGTTGTAAGGTTTGCTTGTTTAAATAATTGTTAAAACGTTAGTACAGTAGTTTTAATTTAATCATAAAGCCTCACCCTAAATCCCTCTCCAAAAGATGAGGGACTTGCATATATAGCCTACATTTGAATTAATTCCATTAAAAAAGTATTTTATTGCATTAAAACTTTGAAATTAAAACGGAAGGTAAAGCCCTTCTCCTTTAGGAGAAGGGTTGGGATGAGGTCTGAATGCATTTATGGGAGTATAATGGTGACAAACTACCAATTGCTAGAATAGAGCTATTCAATATCACAGTTGTATCGTAAAGCAACCTTATCATTTTTGGAGCGTACAAGCAAAAACCAAAAATGTACTCCCTAGCGCGAAACAGTATTTCATATAAATAATACAGTTATGAACTTCGACAAACTCAATACTAATTTATCGGATATCTATTCGGAAATAGTGAAACAGCATGATTTACAAAAATCTTATGCGCCAGTTTTGTCTAAATCAGCTTATGTAGCTTTTAGGACAGTCTTTTTGAAAGAAATCAATTCCGGAAGTATTTCTGAAATTAATCGTTTGTTGAAAACAGATTATTTTGACAACTTAGAAAATGATTTGTACGACCAATTGAAATATGAATTTGCCGTTGAGCTTTGTCATAAAACCACCATTTCGGTTTTACTTGGCGACCATATTGTACACAAATATTTGCCCATTATTATCAAATCCATAGCCAAAGAACTTTATGGTCATTGCACTGAAAAACTCTTTGAGTATTTGGGTCTTGACTTACATTATAACAAAGTCGCCCACCACAGGGAAGATTTATTGCAAGAAGCGAAACAAGAATTTTACCAATCGTTTAATTTACTACGAGTAGCATAAACAGTTTTAAGACATGTGACACACACCATTAAGGAGTTGCAGGAGAAATCTTGCAACTCTTTTTAGTTAAGATGCCACTTCAATTTCCTCTACCAATTCCATGTACCAAGCTTCTCCGTATTTTCGGATAAGCGGTTCTTTTAAGAATTTATAAATGGGTACGCCCAATGCTCTCCCAAGACTACATGCCGGATTACAAATGTTCCAACGGTCATAATTCAGGGCGTCGTAGTTGTCGTATTTGGTAATGCGTATTGGATACAGGTGACAGGAAATTGGTTTTTTAAAAGTTGTTTTCCCGTCGAGGTAAGCTTGTTCAATGGCACACTTTAAGATACCATTGTCATCCGTAATGGCGTAAGCACATTCTTTGTTGTCAATCGTTGGGGTCGAAAAATCACCTTCATGGTCTTTGATATAATGTCCCTGTTTTTCAACTGCTTCAATACCTCTTGCGGTCATATAAGGTTTTGCAGCCTGGTATGCTTCAGTGATTAAAACCAATTCATCGTCTTCCAATGGCGCTCCCAAATCCCCTTCCACACAGCAAGCACCTTTACATTTATCCAAATCACATACAAAATACTTGTCAGCAATATCGTCACTAATTACGCTGTTTTGAATTAAAATCATAAGCTGATTTTTGTTGTTTTTTGGGTAAGGGAATAATGAATCAAATTGAAATAGCGGTTTATTTTATTTCAATTTCTGTGCTATCAACAGTATAGGGAGATTTGAATTTTTCCCCTTTATGGTTCACCAATTGAATTTTCAATTGGTGTTTTCCTTTGGCTAAACCATTGATTTTATAGGCCGACCAGTTGTGCAATTGGAATACATTGCTGTCTATGGTCAGGCTAATTTTATTTCCTTTTTTGGAAATATTGGTATTGGCAAGGTAAAAGTCAATGAAAGGATTAAATGATGTTGATTGTGCTGTTGAATTGATAACCACCATGGCACTGTCGGTATAATTGCTGCCATTGTCATTTTTTACACTAAAACTTCTCAAGGCATACGCTTCGGGTTGTTTGACAGACATACCATTTTCATCACACAAAAAAGCGAGCGATGTATAATTTCCTTTTCTTAATTTGGTTTGAATATCGGCAGTTGTCACCCTTTGAATTGGATAGGTTGGAATCCAGAGCGCAATGTGTTTTCCGTTGGATAATGGGAAATTTACCGCATTGAAGTTGAATTTTATGTCACCTTGTTTTGTGAATTTTTCATCTTCTCTTGGGGTATTCATTTCCAAAATAGCATCCATATTGTTTTCCTGGGTAATTTTAAAAAGTTGAAGGTCATTGCTCACCAAAGCTTCTTCATTGGTCGTATCTGCAACAACTTCATTGTTAGAAAATACGGATTTCGATTCTGATTTTTCTTCAATGCCACATTGTGAAAAAGTAATTAAAGTAATGATGCCTATCAATAGATTTTTCATCTTCAAATGTTTATAGATGCAATTTCGCCAATTATGTGTGATATACAAATGTTTTAGAGGATCATCATACTTAATACCCCAGCCAACATCAACCATTTGCAACACCGGCTTAATCCCGAGAATTCTTTTTTGGTATCGGCCGGCAATAACTTTTGTATGAACCAGCTGAGCGCAACAATAGTACCGATGCAAAGTAGGAGTAATTTGGTGTTGTTCGATAACAATCCGATGCCTAAAAGTACGCCTATAAACAAGAGGGTAATTCCAATAACAATGCGCTTGGTGGTTCTCATGCCATAAAGTAAAGGCAGGGTTTGACAGGCGAAAAGTCCGTCTCCTTTGACGTCTTCTATGTCTTTGATGATTTCTCTGATGAGGGAAACAAAAAATGCGAAAACAGCAAAAAACAACATCATTTGGTTGAATTGATGGTTCAGTAATGCGGGAAAATATACCGCTGTAGCCGTTAAAAGGGAGATTAATACATTGCCAACCAAAGGTTTTCTTTTGAACTGGTAAGAATATAACCATAAAAACAAACTGGCCAAAACGCATATCAACAGTATTTTGGAGGACAATAAAACGCCTAAAAGTATACCAATACTTGTAAGTATAAGGTGTAACACCAAAGCGGTTAATCGTTTGATGTAATTGTCAATGATGAGTTTTTTGGGTTTATTGACGCCATCGATTTTCACATCAAAATAGTCATTGATAATATTGCCACCGGCAGCAATAAAAATAGTAGAGAGTACTAAAATGAACAGGTCTTTTCGAAGCAGCGTATCTCCAAAATAATCGCCTTTAAAAACAATATATACTGCAGCGAGGTATTGCGCCACAGCAATAATCACCAGGTTGGGAAACCTAATTAGGTGAAAAAATGCGGTATTTTTTGTGATTTTTGTCAAGGTTTTAATTGTAAATTTATTTCTCCTGCTGGTCCGAGTCAAATGTTGGCCTTATCGCTGGTTCACGGCTTTGACGTGGACCAAAGGTTGGTTTGAAACACAAAAGTAAAATATTTCTTCCTCAATTCTTACACCACACTTTAATTCCTTGGTACACGTCACCACTTCGTTCAGACTTGCACCAGCGCACCGAAGTTCACGCGCGCCAGCTGAGGCGAAAAAAGACTTGAAAACTCTTTACTGATACAGATTATAAGCCAATTTTAAGCTAATAATAAGAAATAAATTAAGTTTAAAAGGATAATTAGGCTTAATTATTAATC
>CALPQG020000296.1 GCA_943325655.2 Bifidobacterium breve
GTAAATTAAGGAACCGCCGTATACCGAACGGTACGTACGGTGGTGTGAGAGGACAGATAGGGAACTAATCCCTATCTTCCTACTCGATTATTGCATTATGTATTTTTACATTTCTCAGTACTAGCAATATGATTACTACCAAAAAAATACCTTATGCCATTGAAAAACCACTCCGTTATTATTTAATGGAATATGGTCGTGAGATAAAAATGCCCATCACGTACATGGACCTTACCAGGTACGTGAATGCCATTCCTGTGTATGATAAAAATGACAGGGACACGTTGTGGTTAACCGTTTTTTATGACCAGGATGACATGAAGCATATTCATGAAAGTCTGAAAAAAATGTATGCCATTTTACGCGCCAATGGTGATTTGTCGGTAATCAGGCATTTGAATATTGACCGTATAGACTTATGTATGTATGGCAATACCCAGCCATTTAGGGTACGTATAGTAAACCTTAAAAACGACAACTTTGACTATTTTTATATCAAAAGGGCAGATGCATCAAGGGTTTATGGATTGGAGTTAGAACATATTTTATCACCCAATCAAATCAGTTTTTTTACCAACGGAGATACATTAATTGAAGAACATATTGTTGGAATGCCAGGAGATTTATTTGTGAGAGATCATTTGTATGACAAAAGCATTAATAAAATCAGGTTGGCAAAAGAGTTTGTAAAATTCAATGAAAGGTGCTTTATCAGGTTATTGGGTGACATGCATTCCTGTAATTATGTGGTAGAAATTATTCCTGATTTTGAAGATGTACATTACAGGATTAGAGCCATTGACTTTGACCAGCAGTGTTATGATGGTAGAAGAAAAATTTATATGCCTCAATATTACAAACAAAACAACCCAATTATTAAAATGGGGATGGAGGTAATGACTCCTGAAAGCCGAATTCAATACCAAAAAGAAGAACGTGCCATGATGGCAGTGAGGTTGCAAGCTTCCAGGTATCGAATCAAAGAACTTGGAGATGCCGTAATGAAAGATAGTATTGCTCCACCTGAACATGTAGATCAACTCAAAACCGAATTGACACAGTATTACAAAGAAAAAGAGTTTTTAAATTGTCGAGGAATGGGGGATATCGTAAAAACGAGTTTAAAAGTTTTATTGAAAATGGTATAAATTTTCGCAAAAAATATAACTTAAATTTAAAGTTATTCCGTATGTTAGCCAAGTTAATGATAATTTAATCCATTGAGAAAACTAATTTTTCATACTTTAGGGCTTATTTTGATGCTGTGTGTTTTTATACAAAACATTCATGCACAACAGCTTGGTCAAAATTGTACAGAAGACCTTATTCCTCGCCAAGACAAACACACCCGTTTATTTGGGTTTGCCAATTTGGCTGGAGAATGGCTTATCCCTGCACATTATGTAAAAGTTTATCCTTTTATAGGGAACAAGGCTGTGGTAATGCTGGGAACAAAACTTGGGGTAATTAATTGTGAGGGCTACCTGGTAATTCCGGCTGAATACGATGATTTTACTATTTTTAATGTAGATAAAACTTGGGCTAAAAAAGCCGGGAATTGGTCACTGATCAATGACCACGGTAAAATTTTAAGTGATCAGATGAGTGATGTCCGCACCATACAACCTGAGTATGATTTTATTTGGGTAAAGAAAAATAACTTGTGGGGAATTTTTTCTGAACGTTCACTTCAATTTACCGCCAAACCTCAATTTGAAATGTTTCAGGTGATTTCTGAAGCGGCAAGTATTGTAAAAACCGGAGATTCTTTAGGAGTTATTTCTCACGACGATGGTACTTTTTTAATCAAACAAAACGTTTCTAACATCAATAAATTGAACAAAACGGCCTTTGCATTCAAACAAAGAGGTAAGTGGGGAGTATTTGATGATGAAGGTGCTTTTTGGATGAAACCTGATTATGACACCATTAGTCTTGCAAATTCCAAGTTATTGGTTGTAAAAAAGGACAGTCTTTACGGCTTGATTGATTTTAAAGAGAAAGAAGTTGTACCGATTAAATACGATATGATTTTACCTTTTAATAATGGTTTGGCCATGATCAAACAAGGTGGGAAATACGGATTCATCAACCAGCATGGTAAAATCATTTCACCCATTGCATTTGATACCGCCAGTGATTTTAGAAACGGTTATTCAATTGTCAAAATAAATGGATTATACGGAATCATTGATGTTACCAATAAGTTTTCTGTAAAACCTGAGTTTGAGAATATCATTAGTAATTACATTCAAAATGGCGCAGCTTCATTTTATGGTTTAAAAAAAGAAGGCAAATGGTCAGTGGTGGCTTCAAGAATGGAGAAAATTTCTGAAGATAAATTTGATTCGCTTTGTATCAACGATACCACCACTTTTATGAGGGTATTGGTCAATAACAAATACCGTTATTACAATTTAAACCGTGGAAATTATGAACTTCCTCTTTCATTTACTGAAGCACAGGAATTCAGAAATGCTATGGCTATAGTAAATAATGAGGGTAAATTTGGAGTGATTAATGAAAAAGGATTGTTCCTGGTGCCTGCTAATTATGAGGAAGTTGACTATGAATTTTTAAATGGTAAATATATTTTTTATGTGAAAGAAAAAGGCAAATGGGGCGTTCAGGGTTATGATGGAAAAATAATTGTACCATTTGACTATGAACTGTTGGTTACTTCTGACAATAAATTTTTTAAAGCCAAAAAGAATGGTAAATACGGCATGTTAAAAATTAACGGACAGGAATGTATTGAATTTAAATACCAATTTTTGTCCAATGGCAAAGAGTCTTCAGTTATGCCAGAGTGGCCGTCGATAGTATATGATGGAAAAAAATATGGTTTGATTGATCCCAAAGGAGAAGAATTAATTAAACCCAGCTTCGACAAAATTTTCTATCTGGGCGAAGGATTGTATGGTTTTCAACGAAAAAAAGATGTTGGAATTTTAAGGGCTAATGGCACAATGGTAGTGGATGGTGATTTTTCTGAATTGAAACCTTTTATGGATAAAATAGCCATGGCAAAAAAAGGGGATAAGTGGGGGTATATAGCATTGGGAGGGAAATTTTTTATTCAACCTTTGTATGATGAAGTTTCTCCTTTTGTGAAAAATACAGCCTGCGTTAAACTGGATGGCCTTTGGGGAGTGATTGACAAGTCTGGGAAAATAATCAGAAAACCTGAATATGAATCTTTTAAAGATTTAGGAAATGGAGACAGGAGATTTATTAAAGAAGGAAAAGAATTTAAAGTAGACGAATTGGGAGGGCTGAAGTAGTTTTTGTTTCATTTAAAAAAGTCAAAGTCATTTTTTACTAACGATTTATAATTTACATTTGAAGTATTGCTATTTCTATAATGTATTTATGAGGAATTTAATTTCTATAATGCTCTTGTTGTTGAGTTTAATGTCCTATTCTCAACAACGATTTTCAACCCTTCAAGAAGTGCTCGATGTGGCGGAAAAAAACAGTTATACTTCCCTAATCGCAGCTCAGCAACAAAGATTGGCACAACTGACTACCAAATCGGCTTATGGCAATGCTTTAAATCCTAAAATTCCAACAGCAGCTACTATTACAGACAATGCTAAATTGCCGGTCAGTTTTATTCCTACCGAAGCTTTTGGAGGACCGGCAGGAAGTTTCAGACAAATTACTTTAGGGCAACGTTACATTGCTGTAATGAATATTTCGCCTCAATTTGACATTTTGAATTTTGGAAATTTAGCCAAAATAAAATCTGCCAAAATTAACGAACAATTAACCAATCAAAACAATCTCCTTACCAAGAAAAATTTGTTTGATCAGGTCAATGCCTGTTTCCACAATATTGTTTCTTTTCAGGCACAAATCAATATACTAAAACTCAACAAACAAAAAGCAGATAGTCTTTTCATGATCGTTTCCAATAAATACAACCAGGGATTGGTGCGCAAACAAGATTTGAATGA
>CALPQG020000297.1 GCA_943325655.2 Bifidobacterium breve
CATTTTTTTGCCAATGCCACTGCAAAACTTGATGATTTATAACATGCTTCTTCGCTTCTGATGGCAGGATGATGTTTGGCTGCAAGTGAATCCCCAAATTCAGCTTTAAACTTTTCTAAGTTTTCTTTCACCATAGGATCATCTTCACAGTGAAGTGCAATCAAGGTTTTCACTTGGGTAAAAATCTTCTCTAACGCCACAGCATTGTCAACCAGCATATCGCCTGTGGAAGAACCCATAAAAATCTTTACCCCACAAACTTTTGAAGCGTCAACTTTAAGCAACTCTTCCAAATTATTATTGGTAGTACCCATAAAAAATGAATAGTTTGCCAGAGAGACTTCAGCAGCACGGCTATATTTTTGTTCTAATAAATCAATGGTGGTGGTTGCAGGAACAGTATTGGGCATTTCCATAAATGAAGTTACCCCACCAGCAACCGCAGATTTTGCTTCCGAATAAATATCCGCTTTATGGGTCAAACCTGGCTCTCGAAAATGAACTTGATCGTCTATGGCACCGGGCAACAAATATTTACCAGTAGCATCCACCACTTTAGTCACACCAATCGAAGACAAATTTTGCCCTATTTTTACAATTATACCCTTATCAATCAGCACATCAGCAATTACAATTGTGCCTTCATTAACAATACTTCCATTTTTAATTAGAACTGCCATATTTTCTATATTTTTTAACAACACCGAAATCCAAAATTAAAGATATTTCATGTAATAAATTGCCAATTTTTATTGATAATTTAGAGGTTCGTATAAATAGTTGTGAATTATTTTATTTTGAGATTCACCAAATTACAACATCAGGAACAAACGAATATTAAAAGTTCATCATCAGTGCTTGATATTCAGTATTGTTTGAATAATTAAAAGTCTGTAAAACAATTGTATGACAGTATCTGAATATGCCATAAGGTTAGGAGTCGCCTTTGCCATGGGCTCCATCATTGGAATTGAAAGGCAATGGAGAGAACGGATGGCAGGATTAAGAACCAACTCTTTGGTTTCTGTGGGATCGGCTTCATTCGTTTTAATCGCCATGCTCACTTCCAACGAGCAAAGCCCTACAAGAATTGCCGCTCAAATCGTTACTGGTATAGGATTTCTGGGTGCAGGCGTAATTATGCGCGATGGACTCAACATCAAGGGAATAAATACTGCCGCTACTTTATGGTGTTCGGCAGCAGTAGGTACATTGGCCGGTTCGGGATTTTTGAAAGAATCATTTATGTCTACAGTAGTTATTTTTGGAGCCAATATTATTTTAAGACCCATTGCGCACCACATGAACAAAAGACCAATTAATTTTTCTGAATTAGAATCTACGTACAGGTTTACAATCACCTGCAAACCTCGAGAAGAAAAAGATGTAAAATTCAAGTTTCAACAAGCCGTTAGTCAAGAAGGCTTAAGAATTGATACGATGAAAATCAAGAAATTAAAAATTTCAAATGAAATAGAAATCAAAATTGACATTCCCACCATCAGCGTTAAAAGTGAAGTTGCCGAACGTATCGCAGGAATGATTAGCAACAACGAAAGTATTACTGCCATTGAGTGGAAAATTATCATTGGTGGTTCTGAGTAAGGACGTAATGGTGCAATTCCTTCAAAATCATTTTCAAATCAAATCACTATTTATTCTAAATAATCAAGAGTAAATGCATGCAAACCAAACTAATATTTTATATTTACAATTATAACCAACAATTATTCTGTAAAAATACCATAGTAGCAACAATTACAAAATTTTATTTCAAATGGAATTTGAATCAATCAAAACTAAAATTGAAGAATACCAACGTAAAGGGCTAAGACTATTTACAACTTCTTCCTTTCAAACACATAGCATTGTGTTGTTGCACATGTTAAGTAAAATTGATAAATCAATTCCAGTGTACTGCATCAATACAGGATATCACTTTCCTGAAACCATACGTTACCGCGATGAGATTGTAAACTTACTGGGTTTAAACCTGGTCAATGTCACTTCTCAAACACCTAGGCACATGCAAAAAGATGCTGAAGGAAGACTGTTATTTACCTCAGATCCAGACTATTGCTGCTTTATCAATAAAGTACTTCCAATGGATCCGGTATTGGCTAACCACGATGTTTGGATCAATGGCGTTCGTGCCGACCAAAGTGCTGTGAGAAAAGAATTCAATATCGAAGAAAAAGCAAAATTCGATACCATCCGTTTTCATCCAATGTTAGACTGGACTGGAAAAATGATCCATGGTTACCTTAGAGAACACCATATCCCCAAACACCCACTTGAAGATCAAGGCTATATGAGTATTGGTTGTGAACCTTGCACCCGAAAAATGACTGCCGATATGGTGGAACGCGAAGCAAGATGGTATGGTTTGAATAAAACAGAATGTGGTTTAAATACTGAATTAGGTCAGAAATAAAGTTTTCATGTTATCGAGTTTTCAGTTATCAAGTTTTCTTAAATAGAATTTGAAAACTTGATAACCGATAACTTGAAAACCGTAAACTCAAAGAAAAATATGAATGTACTCGTTACTGGTGGAGCAGGTTATATAGGCTCAGAATTAGTGTATCAATTATCAAAACAAGACGATGTCAAAAAAGTAGTGGTTTACGACAATTTGAGTCGTGACAACTTCAATCTTTTCAGCAGCCATAGCAACAAGATTAATAACTCAAAAGTCAGTTTTGAACATGGTGAATTGTTAGATTCCCGTAAACTCCAAAAAGTACTGAAAAACATTGACGTGGTTTTCCACCTGGCAGGCAAAGTTGCTCCAGCGTATGCAGACATTGATTCTCATATATTTGAACAGGTAAATCACTGGGGAACTGCCGAATTGGTGTATGCGGTTGAAAATTCTAAAGTAAAAAAGTTTATACATTTAAGCAGTACAGCAGTTTATGGAGCGTCAAAATCTCCATTGACTGAAGAGGCTATCCCAAACCCAAGAAGTTTTTATGGCACCTCCAAATTACGCGCTGAAGAACATGTATTGCGTCTTGGACCTAAACTAAACAGTATTGTATTGAGATGTGGGAACGTTTATGGCTTTTCCCCTGCTATTGGATTTGAAACGGTAATCAATAAATTCATGTTTGATGCACATTTCAAAAACAGAATTTCCATTCATGGCAATGGAAATCAGGCAAGAGGATTTATTCATATCAATAAAGTAGTTCAAACTTTATTAAAAACTGCCTCTTTAGATATTCCATCCGGCACATATAACCTTTCGGATAAAAATATTGAGATCCTAGATATTGTAGATGTCTTAAAAGAAATATATCCAAGCCTGGAATTCATATTTATCAACCAACATTTGAGTATGAGAGATTTGCGGATTAGCAGTGAAAGCAAACTAAAACAATATTTCACCCTGGAAGACAGTTCTTTAAAGGATGAGTTATTAGATTTCAAAAGTAAATTTTCATTCACCACCATATTTTAAATCATGAATAACGACCCCGAATTGAATGGCAAATACATGGGAGTTATCTCCAGTGATTTTGTAAAAGTAGCAGACTTTTTAAAAGATGCTGCCTACCAAATCAAATCAAGAGGATATTCTGACTTCCCAATATTTCCAATTTGCAGACAGCATACTGAAATTGGTCAAACACTTATCCCAAAAGGACATTTAGATACCACTTGGAATTACAACATCTCTTTTATAGATGAATTCATTCAGCGTGAATTGATTACCAAAGAAAACTCAGAAGAGTTCAAAGCTGTATTTAAGGATCCTGATGAGTTTTGTTGCTTATTTGTAATAGATTACGACTTTACCAATTTCGTTTTCATCCCTTATCCTGAAGACAATTAGTACAGGGTACAAAGTACAGGGTACTGAGTACAAAGTACAGGGTACTGAGTACAGGGTACTGAGTACAGAGTACAGAGTACAGAGTACAGAGTACAGAGTACAGAGTACAGAGTACAGG
>CALPQG020000298.1 GCA_943325655.2 Bifidobacterium breve
AAAAGGCTTGATGGAATAGTTTTTTAACAACAGCGGTTTGCTTTCTTTACCAGAAACAGGATCATTAAAAACAATATACATCCCAGCAGGAGCATCACTGTTATTGATTGCCCAATCAGCTGAAACGAATTCTATGGTAACACTATCGCCTGATTTTAAATTAAAGTCAGCTTTGGGAGACAATTTGTAAAAATCGCCATTCACATGATTTATGGTAACATTTCCTGTAACAGATTCAGCTTTAACTTTTCTACAAAAGTTAAAATAAATGTTCCAGTTTTTACCTTCAAGAGCTGCTTTGTCTTTGTTGGTGATGACAAATTTCGACTTGAAATTGATTTCGTTGTTAACGTTGTTTTCAACTACTCCCCAGGAAATTTGCAGGTTAGCATCATTCATAGTATTGGCCATCACTGGTAGCGTCAACCAAGTTATAAGGGCGCTTGCGAATAAAACAATTCGTTTTTTCATGTACTTGTATTTTATAAATTAATAAATAGGCGATGCTCCATACATTGGTCAGCATTAAACATTGACGAAGTAACAGATAAATATTTTGCTATGCAATTAAAGCTTCTGTTCGAAAATACAATACTACTAGGACAAAAATGGGACATATACTTAATGTGCTTTTAATGAGTTATTTGAAGTGTTTAATGCCTTTGTAAAAAAAGTTTTTAAATAGGAATAAATTTAAAAGCGTACCAAAAGCCATTAATTTTTTCGGATTCTTTTTTTTGATTAAATTTTAAAAAACACTTAAAATGTGATTTCTCATCATCTTAAGTGTTTCTTGAAATAAATGATTGGGAAGATTATCTTTTCCTCATAAATAATTTGGTGAGCATTCCCGTATCTGTAAGTCCAGCAGAGGTAGGTTCTATTTCATACCCATCCGCTACAAGTTAATTGATGGCATTGATGGTAATGTCACCATTATCATCGTGGTTAGCTGACGTGATTTTTTTAAATGACAAGGCACCAGAAGCTCAATAGTTCCAAGTTTGTGAAGCACTAGAAGTTGCCATCATTGTTTGTGTACCTTTTGAAGAAGGAACGCTCAGCGGAAACCTGACCAAAGAAACAACTTTTCTATAAGGAGATTGGAGAAATTTATACTTTGTTCGGGAGAATTTAAATCCAAGTGTTGAACGCGCTGATTTACTGAAAACTATATTTCCAGAGGGAATGACCATGCCAGACATGGTCTTGAGATTTGTCTTAAATCATCATGCGCTAAGTACAACAATGCCAGGAATGAGAAAAATAAATCATGAGAAAGCCAATATTGCTTCCGGAGATGGTAAGAGGTTATACCATAAGCTGTTGACTGAATTTAAATACCCTCGATGGGATAGGATTCCAAAGACTTGGTCGCATTAAATTTAAAAAAATGAATGCTAATTCTGTGGTAAATAGGATTTAATGATATTTATACCTACATTTTGAATTAATTGAAAAATTAAAATGCCGCATTTTACACATTAAAATTATAATACATTGACATTTAGTGATTTCAACTTAGATGAAAGTTTATTCAATGGTCTAACAGCCATGGGGTACAAACTTCCAACACCCATACAAGAATTATCAATACCTATTATTTTGGCCAATAGAGACTTGATTGCCTGCGCCCAAACGGGTACAGGAAAAACAGCCGCTTATTTATTGCCAATTTTACATAAAATTGAAAATACTCCCGAAGCACAAAGGCACCTCAATACCTTAATTTTGGCACCTACAAGAGAGTTGGCGCAACAAATTGACAACCAGGTTGAAGGGTTTTCTTATTTCACCTCAGTGAGTTCTATTTCTGTATATGGAGGAGGTGATGGCAATGTTTGGGAACGTCAAATAAAAGCCTTGAAAGAAGGTGCTGATATTATCATAGCCACTCCAGGTCGTTTAATTGCTTTACTTCAAACAGGTGTTGTAAAACTAGACCAATTACAACATCTAATTCTTGATGAAGCAGACAGGATGCTTGATATGGGTTTTTATGATGACATCGTAAAAATCATCAATCATTTACCTGCTAAAAGACAAACAATTTTATTTTCTGCCACCATGCCACCTAAAATTAGGACACTGGCCAATAAAATTTTGAACAATCCGGAAACAGTAAATATTGCCATTTCCAAACCTGCCGAAGGAATTTTGCAACAAGCTTACCTGGTATATGACAACCAAAAACTCAATTTGGTCAAGCATATATTTGCTGAAACTGAATACCAAAGTGCCATTATTTTTGCATCTACCAAGGAAAGTGTAAAAAGGTTGGGACAAGAATTACAAAGATCTAACATTACCATCAAAGCATTTCACTCTGATTTAGAACAGGCAGAAAGAGAATCAATCTTACGAGATTTTAGGAACAAACAAATTCAGGTATTAATCGGAACCGACATTTTATCAAGAGGTATAGATGTGGAAGGCATTAGTTTGGTGTTAAATTATGATGTTCCACCTGATCCGGAAGATTATATCCACAGAATCGGTCGTACGGCCCGTGCATCTACCACTGGAACTGCCATTACCTTCATCAATGACAAAGACCAACAAAAATTCTTTCGAATTGAAAGTTTGATTGGAAAAGATATTCCCAAATTAGATTTACCTGCAGCTTTAGGCGAAGGTCCTCAATACCAACCAGAAGTAAAACCTAAATCTACATTCAAACCAAAGAACAAGAGCAATAGCAATAGCAATAGCAATTGGAAGGGAAGAAGGTAATACGAATATAATATATAGGTATTCTTTAAACATTATTAACCCCATTTCACACATGGAATCATACATCATTTACGGCATTAAAAATTGTGATACAGTTAAAAAAGCATTGACTTGGCTTAAAACAAACAGTATCACATACGATTTTCATGATTATAAATCCAAAGGAATCACTGAGCATAAATTAAAATCCTGGGTGAATCAAGTAGGATGGGAGGAATTGGTCAATAAAAGAGGTACCACCTGGCGTCAACTTGACGAACAACAAAAGATTGCTATTAATAGTGATGCTTCAGCCATATCTTTGATGCAGGATAAAAACAGTATTATCAAAAGACCAATTGTGGAACTTGATGGTAAAATAATTGCGTTGGGTTTTGATGAAGCCGAATATAAGGATCAACTTTAGCGTTTACTATTTTCTGTTTTCTGCTTTAAGTTAGAAAATCATAGGCTTAGTAAGCGTAATTGTACTCTAAACTCTTTACTCATTACTCTAAACTCCTTACTCTAAACTCTTTACTCTTTACTCTTTACTCTAAACTCTAAAATCTAAACTCATTACGCTATTCCCCATACCCTGTACCTTGTACCCTATACCCTGTACTTAAAGCTACCATTTCGACATTAACTTTACGGCATACCTCTGGAGCAATGCAGATGTAAAAGTTTCATGTTTATCCACCTGAAGCAAACATGGATAGCCGCTATAATTCAAAATAAAGGCTTCAGAAACAGGATTGCTCTCGCCATTAAATATAATGCCTTTTACTTTTAAATTCCTTCTTTTCAATTCATTAATTGTAAGCAAACTATGGTTGATACAACCCAAATACAAGTTAATCACTAAAACGATTTCCGCCTCAAACTTGGCGGCAATGTCAATGATAAATTCTCCCTGTTGATTGATAGGAACCATTACTCCTCCAGCACCTTCTATGACCAAATTGTTGGTGGTTTCTGGCAAATATAGGTCGGCCAATTGGATGGTTACACCGTCTATTTCTGCTGCATCATGAGGTGAAGCCGGAGTGTTGAGCAAATGTTGTTCGGGATGCAATATGCTATACTCATTTGTTATCAATGATGCGACTTTTAAAAGATCGCGCTCAATTGTTCCAGCCTGAATCGGTTTCCAATAATCAGCCTGTAAGGCTTCAGTAATAATGGCGCTAATGATGGTTTTTCCACTGTCAGTACCGATTGCGGTGACGAAATAATTC
>CALPQG020000299.1 GCA_943325655.2 Bifidobacterium breve
CATTGAGAATTCAACATTATCTATTAAAATACCTATAGGCCATTATCACCAGACAAATCAAAAATAAAAGTGCAGCAATCCTGTTGATGACATGCATCGCTTTTAAATTGAAGTTCTTTGGTTTATTGGGATCTGATTTTCTAAAGAAATAACCAAATACTTCACCCAAGTTCAGGAAATCTATAATTGCTTTCATTTTTTTTTGTTTTTTTGATTAGGATTTTGGTGTAAACAATGAAAATTCAACTTTTTTCTTTTCACTGTTCACACCATCTTCATATAATTGCTTAATACTTTGTACCTAATACTTTGTACCTAATACTTATTTATATCCAGCGCCCGTCTTCTTTGATCAATTCGATCAATTCGTCTACAGCATGGTCCGCATGAACGGATTTTTTAATGACGTTTTGTCCACGGTAAAGCGCTATTTTGTCTTTTCCTACACCGACGTAACCGTAATCAGCATCAGCCATTTCGCCAGGTCCGTTGACGATACAGCCCATAATGCCGATTTTAACGCCTTTCAAATGGTCGGTTCTTTTGCGAATCATGGCTGTTGTTTCCTGTAAATCAAACAAGGTTCTTCCACAAGAAGGACAGGAAATGTATTCCGTTTTGGTCATTCTGGTTCGCGCAGCTTGTAAAATTCCAAAAGAGGTGTCGTTGTAGTTTTTAACCAGACTTAACCATTCTTTTTTGTTTAACTGGTTTTTATCAATAAGTTCTGCACTTATCATTACACCATCGCCCAAACCATCTACCAATAAACCACCCAAATCAGTAGCAGCAGCCAATTGTAGGGCATCATCGGAGCAAAGGGTAAACTTACGCAGCAGGATTACAGGATTGTCTACCTGATGGTCAATCAAATATACCATTAACCTTCTCAATGCTGGCATCGCATGTTCATTGTTGGTATCGATTACCAAAACAACAGTTTTATCTGCTTTGATTTGGGAATAAAAATCTGTTGTAAAATCATTGTAATTGGCCCTGATGAAATTGAGTTGCGGATGTTTTTCGGTCAATCCTGAAACATAAGTCGCTGCATCAATCAAAGGGTATTTGTTGGCTTGATCGGTAGCGCTTAACCAACACTTGTAATCCAAAATTTCTTTGATCCCATTGGGTAACATAAATGGCACGGGAGAATTGGAAGAATAGATGTAATCTGCCCCGGTATCCCCTAAACTCCACTTGTCAGTTAACTCGAAGTAGTGTAGTCCAATTGACTTCATGTCAGTCATTTGTACATCATCAATTTTAGAGAAATCCGTAATTACCCGAGGTACATTGGTACCACCGATATTTAAAACTTCTCTTGAAATTCTTCTGGAATATTGAAAAGGATTGATGGGGTAATTTTCAATGCTTGCAATAGGTTGATGCCCTGATCTAAAATTATACCTGTCGACCAAAGCTTTGGCTACCGGGATTTCAAATTCAGGTTCTTCTGTTAATGAAACCCTCACCGTATCTCCCAAACCATCTTCTAGCAATGTGCCTATGCCCACGGCAGATTTAATTCTGCCATCTTCACCTTCTCCGGCTTCGGTAACGCCCAAATGCAATGGGTAAGGTTGCAATCCTTCTTCTTCTAATTTTTGAACCAATAAGCGGTAAGCCTGCACCATCACCTGGGTATTGCTCGCCTTCATAGAAATCACCAAATTGAAATAACTTTGAGCTTCACAGATTCGGATAAACTCCAAAGCTGACTCAACCATCCCTAGAGGAGTATCGCCATAACGGCTTAATATTCTGTCTGATAAAGAACCATGATTTGTGCCAATTCGCATCGCCGTTCCATATTCTTTACAAATAGCAACAAGGGGAATAAAACGTTTTTGGATGCGGTCTAATTCTGCCTGGTAAGATTCATCCGTATATTCAATGAGTTCAAATTTCTTTTTGTCCACATAATTCCCTGGATTTATCCTTACTTTTTCTACCAGCTTCGCGGCCAATTCCGCAGCATTTGGGGTGAAATGTATGTCTGCCACCAAAGGAACATCATAGCCTCTTTTGAGTAATTCTTTTTTGATTTCACCCAAATTTTCAGCTTCCTTCATGCTGGGTGCAGTAATCCTGACATATTCGCAACCCGCATCCACCATCCTGATTACCTGCTCCACGCTACCTTTGGTATCCATGGTGTCAACGGTAGTCATAGACTGTAACCGTATTGGATTGAGGCCTCCCATAGGTATTTTACCTATCATTACTTCACGCGTAAGTCTTCTTTTATATTCGGTTAATGAATTGCAGTACAGCATTTTAGTGGTTAGTGTTGAATGGTGAGTTTTAAGTATGGTTTATAAGGAACACTTATTAGATAGTTTTCGGAAATCAGTTTTTTGTTTTTTAGTAATATTAGATAAAGATACCTTTTATTCAAAACTCAAAACTAAACACTCAAAACTCTAAAGGTCTCCCAATTGTGGTCTGATTAATATTTCTTCAATGACCGATTGTTTGGAAAGGGAATAGGCACCGAAAATAGCTTCAGCTACATCTTCTGATTTGATAAACCTGTCAGGAGGAAGGGTTACGCCATCCCAGCTTGCCGTTAAGGTTGGTCCAGGTAAAATGGCCGTTACCCTCACGTTGTGTATTTTCATTTCTTCACGAAGCACCTTGGTCATGCCATAAAGTGCATGTTTTGAAATACAATAGGATCCACCATTTACATAAGGCATAATACTCGCTGTAGAGCAAATATTAAAGATATAACCATCCTGATTTTCCATCATGTCTTTTACCAAACTTCTGGTCAGGTGGTAGGCACTGTATAAATTGGTGTCAATCATTTTTTCAAGTATACCTTCTTCTTCATTATGCACCTGACCTGGAGCAAAAAAACCGGTATTGTTGACGAGTACGTCTACTTTTCTTCCTGTATTTTTAACAAATTCAGCAAAAGTATTTACCCCTTCTTTGGTAGAAAGATCCACTGGTAAGGTATAAATTTGCGCTTTTGGTCTGATTTCCAGCATGTCATTTTCCAACAACTTCAACCCAAATTCGCTTCGCGCACAACTTACTACATCAAAGCCATGGCGGATAAATTTGTTGATGATGGCCTTGCCAATACCTTTACTACCGCCAGTAACGACAATCAATTTTTTGGAAGAAGGAGCCATATTGGAGTAATTTGAATGATTCAGTTAAATTTTTAATCACATTATTTACAAATATAATCAATGAAAGAGCATAATAAAGTTTTTGATTTGTAATTTAGCAGTTCAAATAAAATTAGACGATGATTGCGAATGCAGGCCAATTCTTATTATTTCTTGCCAAGTTATTCAGTAACAGGGAGAAATTTCGAGTTTATGCTCAATTAATTCTGGATGAATGTGTATTGATTGGAGTTGATTCCATTTTCATTGTGGTAATCATTTCTACTTTTATAGGTGGGGTTACTGCAATTCAAACCGCCCACAGTCTTACAAGCCCTTTTGTACCGCTTTATATTATTGGTGTAATTTGTAGAGACATGACCGTTTTGGAATTGGCACCGACATTTACAGGCGTAATTCTGGCAGGGAAGATTGGTTCAAGCATAGCTGGAAATATTGGTACCATGCGTATTACCGAACAGATTGATGCTTTAGAAGTAATGGGAATCAACTCTGCATCTTACCTGGTTTTACCCAAAATCATTGCAGGAATGATCATGTTTCCTTTGCTTACCGTCGTTGCTGGTTTTTTATCGCTGTATGGTGGTTTTTTAGCAAGTGTACTTACCGGAATCCTTAAAAGTGATGAATACATTTATGGAATCAGGTATCAATTTGAATCTGAAAATGTATTGTTTGCACTGCTCAAAGCATTGATTTTTGGATTCTTAATTACTTCAATATCAGCTTATCAAGGGTATATTACCAAGGGGGGATCATTGGAAGTTGGAAAAGCAAGTACCAATGCGGTTACCAATAGTTGTATC
>CALPQG020000300.1 GCA_943325655.2 Bifidobacterium breve
CATCATAAATCACAGAGCCTTTTTCAACTCCTAAACCATTGATTACCAGTAATGCTTCGTCGATAGGCATTTTAATCAATGATGGAATGTCAACCACAATATCACCTGATCCGTTGCCTACTACCAGGTCAATTCTGGTGCCTTTGCTTACTGAAGTTCCAGGAGCAATTTCAACGCCATTCACCATTTGTTTTAAAACTGCATTTTCAGCGTAATGAGGGGAATATTCAATTTTTCCCAACACCAAACCATAACTTTGAATTACCATTTGTGCATTCAAAATGGAGGCATCTACCAGACGAGGCATTTTAACCTGTGGTGGTTTGATTGCCCTTATCGTAAGGTATATTTTTCTGTCTTCTTTTACTTTTGAGCCAGGTTTTGGGTATTGTGACATTACCGTAAGTGGCTTAATTCTAGGGTCGTAAGTGGAATCATTGATTTGATAACGAAGGTCTTTTGACTCTAGGAAATCTTCCAGTTCATCTATTTTCATACCTGTCAAATCGGGTACAGTAACAGATTCGCCATGGTTGGTAGTATAGGGTAAATACACGTAAAAGAAAAACAAGATGATGGCTAAGAACAAACCCACAATGATTCCAATATGTGCAAGTACTTCCTTGTTTGAATTGACTTTATTAAACATAAATTGATTTTTAACTAAACTAAATAAATCTTTTAATATTATAATTTATACCTTAATGTTTGAAAATGCTACTCGTTTTGCTCCAAAATCAAGAATATTATCGATAAAATCGTAAGGTTTGTAATGGTTGATAGCACACTGATGAAAGATACAGGTTGCTGGAGTCATTCCTGGCAATGAATTGATTTCTATGATAACCGTTTCGGCTTTTCCGTCTTCAAATATTCTTACAAAAGCATCTATCCTGCAATATCCCTGTACATTTAATATTTTGGCAACTTTTGCCAGTTCTGCCCTTACACTTTCACTGATTTTTTGCTGTAAGTTTGGGTCTTTTGAAAAACGTGAAGGGGTAATGTTTTGGCCTTCTCCGGCTAAAAATTTTTCTTCTAGTGACAACACTTCTCCCGAAGCCAATGTTTCAGAAGGTTCGAAGATTTCATAGATGATTTCACCATCCTCATTGAATTTTGTGAGCATGCCCCCAGTCACTTCCAGGAAGTGTTGGGCTTTGCCTTTTGTAATCAAATCTTCTATGAGGTAAGTTTTTTTGAGTGGAAATTCTTCTTTGTATTTGAGTTTTAATGTTTGCGCATCGCTCGAATTGATATCTTCTTCTTCTCTGAATATCAGGTTGGTAAATGCAATCAGTTCAACCCTGTTGTGGATTTTTTTAACTGCTGAACTGCACCCGTCGTCAGCTGGTTTCGCAATAAAGGGATAGTTAAACCCTTTTTCAATTTCATCTATCAATTCTTTGGGTTTTTCCAGCCACTCTTCCATATTTACCAAACGGTGGTTGGCAACCAAAACACCATGTTCCCTCAGGGTTTTGTTGGTTTCATATTTATTGATGGTAGTTTGAGAGCTTACTATTCCTGAGCCGTTGTAGGGCAAGTGTACCTTTTCAAGTTCCACTTGTAATGCGCCGTCTTCACCAGGTCTTCCATGCAATGCAATAAATACCCGCTGCACTTTCGCTGCTAATTGTGTGAAGCTAATTGGTTCAGGATAGAGTAAATTTTTGGTGACATATTTGGCGGTAATTTGAGCCGCTTCCTGCATTATTTTATGAATGATAGGATGTTTTGGTTCTTTATTTCCTAACAATACTTTTTCTTTGATGTCGTCTGCATTGTCTTTCAACATCACATTTACAGGGATTTCATACATTTCAAATGCCTCATCACTGCCTGTTAAAAATATTGGAATAGGTTCGTATTTGCTTGAAGAAGCCAGTTTTTCATAAATGTTTCGACCACTTTCAACAGAAATATGTCTTTCTGAAGAATAGCCACCCATGATGACGGCTACTTTAATTTTGTTGGTATCAATATTCCTGAAATGCGAAATCGCATCATCAAGTTGATGTAGTAATTGATGGATAGAACGTGTTTTTTTACCGGTCTTAATTCTTTCCGCTAAAGAGGTTCTGATAATATAGGTTAAAAATTGAGACGGATTAAGTCCGATTTCTGCCGCCTGATGGAAGAAAAAAGAAGAGGGTAACATGCCTGAAGTGGTATTGGGGTCATTCAGGAATATCTCTCCTTTTTCTGTATAAAAACCATCCAAGCGGGCATATACATTGAAATGTAATTTTGAATACAGGTCCGAACAGCTTTTCCTGATTTTTTCAATTTCTGCCTCTGGCAAGTCTATAGGGGTAACTTTACGACTCATTCCAGGTAAATACTTGGAACGGTAATCGAAAACGTCATTTCCTTTGATGATTTCTGTTGGTGGTAAAGCAATTGGATGTCCTTGTTCATCCTGAATGACGATGCAAGAGAATTCTCTTCCTTTAATAAATTTTTCAATCAGCACTTCTTCTTCTCCATCAACACTTTGAAGCAAGACTGAAGTATTTTTTTGTAAATAATTATTGATAAAAATCAACAATTGGTCAGGGTTAAATACTGTTTCATTGTCAATGTAAACTGGCAAACCTATCCCAACCCTGATGTCAGTTAATTCTCTTATGAAATTTACTTTTTGTTCGTTGGAATAATTATTCCAGGTACTTGCTAGGATGCGTTGTATGAAAAAGCTTTTGTTGACCGCTTCTTCGAACAAACTTACATCGTCTTTACTGATCACAGACACTCCAATGGATGATCCCTGGTAAGGAGATTTGATGACTAATGGTAAATTGAATTTGCTTTTGAGGTCAATAAATAAACGTGTACGGTCAGTGTTCTTGAGCCAGTTAGCTTTAGAAATCATCTGGTTGTCAGGCCTGATAAAACCTGCCAGTTTCATCAAGTCTTTTTGTACCAATTTGTTAATCCCAATGGCCGAAGGCAATATTCCTGCCCCAGAATAGGGAATATTGTTCCATTCCAAAATACCTTGAATGTTTCCATCTTCACCGTAAGGACCGTGTAATGCTAAAAATGCAAAATCAAAATAGTTTTTAAATTGATGTGGATATATTCTCTTCCCAACTTTAGAAACAATTTGATCAATAGCTTCATCATTCAACTCTCCAAGAGATTCAATATACAATTGGAAATGGTTTTCAGAAATAGGGCTTTCACTCACGGGTGGGTAAAAATCTCTGATTGTACCTTTATAAATACATTCCCAATTGAGTAAAATAAAATTTCCTGTGCTGTCTATAAATACTGGAATTGCTTCAAACAGATCTTTATTTAAGTTGTCATAAACCGTTCTTCCGCCTGCAAAAGAAATTTCCCTTTCCCTTGACTGGCCACCGAAAAATATACCTATTTTCATTGGGGGCAACTATATTTATAAGTGAATGCTATTTTATTGCTATATCGGGTAAAAATACAAAGAAAAATGTTTGTTTTCGAATATGTGGACAAGGAATCTGGAAATTATTTTGTTTTCAATACATTTCAATGTCAAGTGGAGTTGAAACTAAATTAAAGTATTTAAAACTTTAAATTTTTTATTTGTTTCAATAATCTATGAAACAGTATATTATAATTTATTATTTTTTTATTTTCATGTTTGATGGTAAAATATTTAATCAGCGTTTTGTTTATAAGAATGTAAATGCTATGTTTGCACTCCCAAAAGAGGGTAATTTAAAGTTTATTGGAAGTTTCAGTTGATTTATATCAAACACCATAAGGTTAATTTGGTTCGGTAGTTCAGTTGGTTAGAATGCCGCCCTGTCACGGCGGAGGTCGCGGGTTCGAGTCCCGTCCGGACCGCTAAGGTGGAAACTTTCAATATTGCTTTTAAATAAATGGTTCGGTAGTTCAGTTGGTTAGAATGCCGCCCTGTCACGGCGGAGGTCGCGGGTTCGAGTCCCGTCCGGACCGC
>CALPQG020000301.1 GCA_943325655.2 Bifidobacterium breve
TATGAATAAGGAGTAAGGTTTATATATAAATTCAATTATGAGAACAACTTTTTTTACTAAAAACTAAACACTTAACACTCAAAACTAAAAAAAAGCTATCTTTTCCCAATCGGTGCTTTTACCCTATAATCCGCTTCATATTTTCCCCTGCTGATATTGGTAAGTTTACCTTTGATCAATTGCTTTTTCAAAGACGACAAATGGTCTACAAACAAAACACCTTCTATATGGTCGTACTCATGTTGGATTACACGTGCTTTAAGGTCATCGTACGTTTCGGTACGTTCTACCCAATTTTCATCAAAATATTTGATGGTAATGGTAGAATGTCGGTGCACATCATAACGAATTCCTGGAATACTTAAACAACCTTCTTCATAAGCCCATTTATCTCCGTCTTGGTGAATGATCACAGGGTTAATAAAAATTTTCTTAAATCCTTTCAACCTTTTTTTGTCGAATGGCTCAGCATCAATCACAAACAAACGAATACTTTTACCAATTTGAGGAGCAGCAATACCTACACCATTTGCAGCATACATGGTTTCGTACATATCCGCAATCAACTGAACAAGATCAAAACTGTCTTTCTCAATATCAACGGCAACCTTTTTTAATATCGGATCTCCGTAAACAACTATCGGGTGAATCATAATTTAATTTTTGAAATAATAAAGCTACTATTTATTCTTAAAGTTAGAAATTCCTTCCTCCAAAAATTTCAGAAAAGCACCAGTATCAAGGTTGTGAAACCGTGTTTCTTTGGTAAGCATATTGCCCTCAGCATCTATAATTACATATTGAGGTCGGGCATTGGAATTAAATTTACGCAATTGCAAATCAGCAATATAATCGCCAATGGTTGTTTTAAGTTTCCCATCACTCCCCACGCGTTGCTTCTCTGCCGACAATTCAGTTTTGTCATCTGCATACAAGGATACAAAAATAAATTCTTTTTGAAATTTTGATTTGATGGTTTCATTGGCAAACACATTTTGCTCCATTTCCCTACAATTCACACAACCATGTCCGGTAAAATCTATAAACACAGGTTTACCGGTTGCTTTGGCACAGGCTTGTGCTTGGGCCAAATCAAAATACCCATTGATCCCTTCTGGAGAATGTAAAAAATCTCCATAAAAAGGTTTTTCACAAGGAAGGTTTTCTGTTTTAGGGGATGAATTTTGGGTTCCTCCCAATACAAATTCCTGGGTGTACAATGGAGGTAAATATCCTGAAAGCGATTTTAATGGCGCACCAAATAATCCTGGGACTAAATAAATACCAAAGCTCAATACCGCAATTCCGACAAATAAACGGGGCACACCAACGGCTTCATTTTCTACGTCATGCGTCAACCTCAATCGACCAAATAAATACATGGCCAATACAAAAGTAATGGCAATCAAAATGGCAAGATAAATATCCCTGTCCAAAATATTCCAGTGGTAAGCCTGATCGGCAATACTAAAAAACTTGAATGCCAGAGCCAATTCAACAAAACCTAAAAACACCTTTACAGTGTTCAGCCAAGAA
Organism: Bifidobacterium breve; assembly: GCA_943325655.2. Lineage (GTDB taxonomy): Bacteria > Bacteroidota > Bacteroidia > Cytophagales > UBA9547 > CALPQG02. The sequence continues at coordinate 1,537 of CALPQG020000301.1, forward strand.
CCTGATTTTGGTAAGGTTTTTAACCAAGATGGGAAGAAAGCAAACAAAGTAAACGGAATCGCAAATGCCAACCCAAAGGAGAACATTCCTAAAGCCGGTTTCAATAAATTACCACCTGCAGCTTGCACCAACAAACTTCCCGCAATCGGACCAGTACATGAAAAGGATACCAACACAATGGTCAATGCCATAAAGAAAACGCCATACAAACCGCCTTTTTCAGATTCCTGATCTACCCGGTTTACCAACCAGCTTGGCAATGTAATTTCGAACAAGCCCAAAAATGACATCCCGAAAAGCAGGAAAACGGTAAAGAACAATAAGTTAGGAAGCCAATGCGTACTGATGATATTGGCTGCATCAGCACCAAAAATAAGGGCGAACAGTGTTCCAATGAAAGTGTAAATCAAGACAATAGAAATTCCATAAACGGAAGCATACAAAATTGCTTTCTTCCTGTCTTTGAATGAATGGGTAAAAAACGAAACCGTCATTGGAATCATTGGAAAAACACAAGGCGTGATAAGTGCAGTCAAGCCCGATAAAAATGCCAAAAGCATGAACAACCAAATTGGTTCTGCGGCTTCAGGTACAACCTGCCCCTTGACAGTGTTAGACACAGTGTTAGACTTTTCAACCATTGAATTTTGTGTTTCAGGAACATTAGAGGAAGAATCAATGGATTCCAATTCCGTGGGTAAATTTTCTTTACTGGCAGTAGCATTCACAAGGTTTTGGGTCAAGGATATCTCCAAATCTTTGTCAACACAAGAAGTAGAACAAGCTTGATAATGTAGGTTTCCTTTTAGAGCAAGGGAGCTTTTCAATACTTTAATTTTCTGACGAAATTCTCCTTTCAAATCAAAAATAGCAATATCACCTTCCCATACCTCATCATATTCGTGTTTGGATTGGATTGATTTTAATTTATCCAACACTTTAAAACTTGGGTTTGCAGTCAGTTTCAAAGTTGTTACCAAGGGGCCCAAATTGGGGTCAAAATCATTGGCATACAAATGCCAGCCATGTTGAATGGTCGCCGTCAAAACCAAATCGACTTCATCTCCTACTTTTTGGGGAACAGGCACAAGTTTATATTCCCATTTCACAGGATCAAACACCTGTGCAAAAACAGTTGTTACCTGAAATAACAGACTGCTGAATACAAATAATAGTGTTAACTTTTTTAAAACCATAATTCAAGATTCTTAGATTCAAGTTGTAAATGCAACTTCTGGGCGTTTAAATAATAATTTATTTCAGAGAGAGGGAAATAAATCCCTCGTCTCGTGAAAATGGATAAATTATCGTTTATTGCCGTCCGACCAAAGAAGTTAATAAATGAGTCATTTAACACAAGAGCAAAGATACACAATTGCAAGTATGAAGCAACAAAGGTATCGTCAAAACCAAATCGCCAAAACAATTGGCAAGGACAAGTCTATTGTATCAAGAAAGTTAAAAAGAAATCGAGATGAGCGTTCAGGTGCTTACAGAAGCGATTTGGCTCAAAGAAAAAGCGAACTTCGCAAACGTATGAAAAATCATTTTGTCAAGTTAGATACTGAGATGAAAAGCATCATTAATACTCTTTTAATCAACAAACTGAGTCCAGAACAAATTATTGGTGTTTGCAAGAAAGATGGCATTGATATGGTTAGCCATGAAACCATTTACCAGTATGTATGGCGAGATAAAAAATATAAGGGAAGCTTATTTGAACATCTACGTTCACAGGGTAAAAAATATAAAAGTCGGAGTATAAAGACAGACAAAAGAGGTCAAATTATAGGTAGAAAAGACATCAAAGATAGGCCACAAGAAGTAGAGGAAAGGCAAAGATTGGGTGACTTAGAAATTGATACTATAATTGGCAAAGACCACAAAGGGGCAATTTTAACAATAAATGATAGAGCCACAGGTATGTTATGGATGAAAAAATTAGACAATAAAGACGCTTCAAAACTAGCAGAAGCGACCAAAGAATTATTGTCAGATTACCGTCCATTTATAAAAACTATCCCCGCAGATAATGGAAAAGAATTTGCCGCTCATCAACAAATTGCTGATGCCTTTAATATAGACTTTTATTTTGCTAAACCATACGCCAGTTGGCAAAGGGGAGCAATGAAAATTTGAATGGCTTAATTAGGCAGTACATCCCTAAAAAAACTGATTTTAATACTATTACAGACGAATATATCAAAAAAAATTACCCACGATTTAAATCATAGACCAAGAAAAAGGTATAAGTTTGAATCACCATTAAACATGTTCAACAAAAAAGTTGCATTTGCAGCTTATATTCGCCAAATCGATTACAGCTAGCCGCACATTTGGTTTTTCCCGTCACACAAGCCGAACCTTCTCAAAACTAAAAGAGCCAAATTCCCCCCCCCGTATCAA
>CALPQG020000302.1 GCA_943325655.2 Bifidobacterium breve
GGCCCTAGCAAAACCATAATTTCTTGAAAATCCCTGACCATCATTTCCTTTGAAAAAATACTTGATATTTAATTTGTCTTCAAATGCTTTGACTACTTCATCAGATTTAATGGTCGAACCACTTTCTATGATGAGTACTTCAAAATTGGTAAAAGTTTGTTTGATTAGGCAATCGAGCAAATCTTGAATTTCGTCAGGCCTGTTATATACGGGTACTATAATTGAATACAACATGTTATTTGAATTTTTGTATAAAAATAAAGGGTAAATATAAATTATTTACCCCTATAGAAATATCATTGAAATCAGTTGATTATTTTCCTAAAATTTTGAATTCAACCCTACGGTTTGCTGCTTTACCTTTAGGCGTTTTGTTTTCTCCTACAGGTTTTGCTGAACCATAACCAACACTTGATACACGCGTTACTTCAATGCCATTGTCAGTAATGTATGCGGCAACTGATTTTGCCCGTGCTTTAGACAATGCAGTGTTTTTAACAGCATTTCCAACATTGTCAGTATGTCCTTCAATTTCAATTTTAATGCTAGGATTTTCACTTAAAAACTTAATCACCCTATTCAACTCAGAGAAAGAAGCCGCTTGTAAAGTGGCTTTCCCTGTTTCGAAAAAAATGTTATTGATTTTCACTGATTGACCTACTTCAATTGGTGTGATGATCAAGTCACGTTTCAGGTAAATGTTTTGAGGGCTTTCAGATTTCACGACGGTTTCATAAACAGGATAATAGCCGCTCACAGAAGCATTCAACGTATAATCTACACTTGGAGAAAGTTCTAATGTATATTCACCAGTGGTGTTGTAATAATTGGCATTTGCAGTCATTCCATTCACAATGATTTGTACCGGAATGGAAGGGTCCAAAGATTTGCCAGTTTTCTTGTCTAGTACAATGCCTGAAACAATCAGTTTCGCTGCTTTTTTAGGTTCAGCATAGATGTTATGGTGCATGGTTTTGAACTCCGTAGTTTGTCCTAAATCCAAAATACTAGGTTCTGAATCGTAATTTACAGCTACTACTTGTAATTTGTACGATTTACCATTCGTCAATCGCATTTTAAATGCACCAGTTTCATTGTTTACCTTAATGGAATCAGCAATTTTTCCATTGATACTAATTCTAGGATTTGCCGAAGCAGGAATTAGATTGATAGTTCCGGTTTGGTACACATTACCTGTAATTTCAGAATAAGGGATTGGGGTGACCTCTAAATCAATTTTTCTGGTTATAAATTCTTTGATTTTACTTACATCTACAGTATCAGTTTTATAAGTAAATCCTTTAATTCTTGCATCAATGGTGTACAAACTTCCAAGTGGCAACTTCACCGAATAGCTGATTGAATCTCTATCTACTTGAACAGAATCGGCCAAAGCATTATTTACAAAGATTTGGTAGGTATATTTAATATCAAGAATATCATTCGTAGTGGTATTTTTGATTTTACCTTTTACAACAACGAATGGCTTTTCTTCAAATAACTTTACACCAAAGATGTCGGCATGAGAATGTGTATGTTGGTTTTGCACATTTTCTTTGATGCCATGGTTTGAAGCAAAGTAAGCAAAAGAACCTTTCATGTTGGTCTTATAATAAGATTCCCAATCAAGGGTATTGATGGTATCACTCAATAAATGTGGTTCTGACCAGTTTCTGTAAGTATCATCCAAACGGGTACATTTGTATACGTCAAATTTCCCTAAGTTATTTGGTCTGTTATGACTCGAAAAATACAATGTTTTTCCGTCTGGAGAAAGGAATGGTGCTTCTTCTGTATGGATTCTGGTATTCATCCCTCTCATTTTTTTCGGTCTTTTCCATTTGTCGTCTACAAACCTAGAAACATATAAATCTAATAAATGACCGTTGAATTTTTTGGTATAGGCCATTATCAACACGTCGCCTTTTGCATTCATAAAGGCATTGCTTGAGTATCCGTGACTTTTGCGCGAAAATTTTGGGAGATGCAGTTTTTCAGGGTTAGTCCAGCCCACCGATGTTTTTGTAGAGGTAGAAAGTCCTCTTCTTTTCCAATGGCCACTTCGTGAATACCTTCCGTTTAATAAAATGGTTTTACCATCAGCAGAAATAGACAATAAAGCGTTAAATCTACCCACATTGATATTGTCGGTCATGCGTTTGGCTTTGCCCCAGGTGCCGTCTGCCAGCAATTCGGAGTACCAAATGTCATGCGTTTCATAGTGGCCGTAAGTGTTTTCTGGATGATTTAATCTTGTGAAATACAAGGTTTTCCCATCAGGAGAAATTATAGGGTTTATTTCGGCATAATCTTCTGTATTTACATTTGGCCCCAAGTTATGAGGAATAAATGTTGATTTTGAAACTTCATGTGCTAGAGGGACCTTTTGGCTAAAGCCATTTGTTATTGCCCCTAAAACTAAAATAAGAAGTGCAGTGTGTAAAATGTTTTTTTTCATGTTACTTATAAATATCTTGATGATGCGATTATATACCCCAATATGATTGACTTTCAGCCTTTTTAATTCTACCAAAAACCAAATTCATTCCTACTCTGAAGTTTACTGTACGTAGGTCTCCTACCATTTTACGGTTAACATAAAACTTGTCTGCAGCATAATTTATGATGGGCAATAAAATGTTGTCCCCTATTATGTAAAAATCAAATGGCCCTGGTTTAATCACCAATCCTAAACCGAAGTTGTTGAACTGACCAAATTTAGCCGAATAAGATACAGTCGCACTTAACATTTTTCCTACTTTTTGTTGTAAGGCTAGAGTACCTGTAGGGGTAATTTTTACGAAAGCTTCAAGGAATAAAGAAGCTCCAATGGACGTGTTTTTAAATACATGGTAATTCAACATGGTGTAGAATTGTGGCGTTAACCATGTTCTGTAGGCTACGGCTTTGTTTTCTTTTAATTTAAACGCTTTGTTTAAAGAATCCACAATTTCTGAAAATTTGAAAGAATTACTGTTTACATAAGGTCCTAAAATGTCTGCGCCGTCAAATCCTCCTTTTCCGTCCATCTCATAGCTTTTAAGGTTCGTTTTCCAATCAATAAAACCAATGTTGTTGGCCGCCAAAGTCAATTGCCATTTTGGGGTAAATTTATAAGATACCGCCAAATCAATACCTCCACCTAAATTGCCCCAATTGTTGAGGTAATTCATTGCACCAATAGAACTATCTAAAGGTACAGAAGTGAAAATTTGTCCTTTGGCAGAAGCTGTCAGCTGATTGCCGTTGTTGACATCCGTATCGAATTTTAAATTGTCAGTTCTGGAATAAACGTTGGCTAGCCCTTGAAGTAATTTTACACGACCACCAATAATTAATTTTCTCCCTTCTCTGGTCACTCCCAGTCCATATTCCCTGTTGTGTGAAATGTTTATTCCAAGAGAACTAAAATTAAAACTTGTTTGGTCATAATTTCCTTTTAACATCAACGTAAATAAATCTTTTGGATAGGAGAATTTAAAGTTGACACTTTCTGTAGCATTCAAAATGAAATACATACTGCGGACTTTTACACGCAGTGAAAACAAGTCTGTCTTATTGCCAATGTTCATGTAATTCTCCTTGCTCATCGCATTCAGTGCTTTGTAAGGGTCATATTTTTTTGTTTCATCGTTAACAATATCATTGTAAGTGAAACCCGTGTTGGTTACATCGAAACTTACAGATGAAATTCCTGGTAAACCAATACTCACTTTGTGGTCAGGGAGTGAAGCGGCGTTAACGTACGTAGATTGGTGAATGGATTCAACAAAAGGCAACGTTAACTCGGTTTGTGCTTGAACCACGTATCCGAATAAAAAGGAGTTTATTCCGAAGGTTAAAAGTATCTTTTTAAACATATTTATTTTAGATTGAATGCTTTTAATGATTTATACTGA
>CALPQG020000303.1 GCA_943325655.2 Bifidobacterium breve
CACTGACAACAAAGAATAAGTACTTGACTTGTCTATGTTAGGAATCACCAATGGATTAGAAGTAGTCGTTACAGCCACTGGGGAACCATTGTTAATGCGGTAAGTCAAATTCCACGGAGAAAGCCCTTGCAGTGCTATCGTTACATTTGCTTTTGTACCATCAGCGCAGAAGGTTTTGTCTCCTGACATCGTTGCAGCAGCAGGACAAAGACAATTTTTGTCCAAATTTGGAATCATAATCGGAAAACAATTCTTGGCATCGGTTAAACTTAAGCTGGTCAACGTTCCAGATACAATCATGGCACTAGTCCATTGGTTTCCGACTAAAGAACCTTGCGCTCCTGTTACCTGATAAGTTGCAGGATCGCCTCCAATAATATCCATGGTGATGTAAAATTTGTTACTGTTGTCACAAATCAATTTTACATTGCTTGAATCTGGTTTCGAATATGCCACAATTGCAGCTGTTCCGCTAATATCCACATTTCTGCCTACACAATTCGCATCTTTGATGGATGACATCGTATAGTTACCGACAGTATTGGCCACATAAGTATAAGGATTAGCGGTAATTCCCGTAAGGGTTTTATTCCCAGAAGGTTCCACTACGGTGAAATCCCAAGGAGATTTTCCAGTAAAATTGATGGTTAAATTTGCATTCTCTTTCCCAACACAGATATTACTGTTTCCTGCAATAACTGCTGTGGGGAAATTATAATAATTCACTATTGCGGTACCATTGGCCGAACCCAGGCAATTTTTATCCTGTACTTTGGTAAGTTGATATACTCCTTTTGAAGAGGACGCAAAAGAATAAGGGCTACTCATAATTCCTGTAATGGATTGTGCTACGCCATTGTCAACGGTATATTCTATATTCCAAGGCGACGCGCCTTCAAGCGTAATGGTCATATTGGCTTTGGTAATTCCATCGTTACAGATAGTTCCTCCTCCACTCAACAATCCATCGGCAGGACAAGAACACGACTTGCTAAAGTTTTCAGTATAAGGCTTACAATTATTCGCATCAGTCACTGTAATGCTGGCAATTACGGCTTCGCTCAATGGATCACTTGTCCAGGTATTTCCTGCTAAAGTTCCAGTGGCACCTGTAACAATATATGAACTTGCATCTCCACTGGCAATGTCAAATTGCACCACAAAAGACGTCATGCTTGGGGTACAGGTTCTTGTGGCATTGGTGATGGTTGGTGAAGTTTTATACGTAATCGTCGCTGTTCCTGAAACAGTTCCGATACATGTAGCATTACTCACTGTCAACACGTTGTATGTACCATTCAATGATTCATTGACAACAAATGGAGAAGTAAAAATTCCATTGGAAGTTATGGTTGCGCCATCAGGTTTTTGGTAAACGATGTTCCAGGGAGCTTTTCCAGATAATGTAATTGTTAATGGAGCATTCGTTGTGCTGTCACAAATTGCCCCAGTACCAGAAATACTTGCCGTTGGAAGCACATTTTCTACCACTGTACTTATAGTTGATGTCACGTCACAATTATTCAAAGAAACTTTTACCGTATAATCACCTAAAAATACATTGTTATAAGTATTGGTAAATGTAGCTGCGCCAAGGCTCACGCCTGATTTGAACCATTCATAACTTGCTCCTGCTACTGAATTAGCGGTTAAAGTTACTCCTGCATTTCCAGCACAATAATCTAACAAAGTAGAAGTGATGCTCGCGATAGGAAGTGGTTTTTCAGTTACAGGAGTTGACAACAAAGTAGTGGTACTACAGCCTTTGGTTACTTTCATCGTCCAATTGCCTTTAAGCGCATTGGATAAAGTATTGGTCGCAGTGGTACTGATCAATACACCATCAAGATACCATTCATAACTGGCACCAACGCCCTGATCTTTGGCGGTAAGGGTCACGCCATTTGTTCCTGCACAATATTTTAGGGCTTCGCCAATGGTTGTGATTTCAGCTTCTGGTAAAGGGTTTTCAGTGATGGTAGTTATAACAGAAGTAGCATTACAACCATTTAAAATTACCTGTAAAGTCCATTCAGCAGCCAATGCATTGTTGAAAACCAAATTTGTATTGGCAGCACCCTGACTTGTAGCGTCTTTAAACCACTCATAACTTGCATTACTTCCTGCAGCTGTGGCGGTCAAAGTAACGCCATTTACGCCTGCACAATAGGACATGGCACTTGGAGTTATTTCTGCAATGGGCAATGGTTTTTCAGTTACCTTGAAAACAATGGAAGTGTCTGCACAACCATTCAACGTAACATTCAACCACCAATCTCCAGCCAATGAATTGTTATGGGTTAATCCTGTTCCTACGCTTGCGCCATCTTTGAACCATTCATAAAATGCTCCGGTCACTGATTGTGCCGTTAAGAGTATTCCAGGATTTCCTTTGCAATAATCTGAATTGCTTCCAGTATTGGTAATGGTAGCTACCGGAACTGGTTTCGCATTCACTGTTACAGGACTTGAAATACTCGGACAAGTCGTCAACGTATTTACAACTTTTACTGTCCAAACACCTGCAAATACATTGCTCAAACTTCTGTTGATGACTGAGGCTGTAGTTTGTGAAACATTGTCTTTGAACCATTCATAGGTCATATTCGAACCAGCATCTGAAGCCAGTAAAGTTATTCCACTTGGATGATTGGCACAATATTCCAGTGCTGCTCCACTCGTTGTAATTACAGCCAATGGAGTTGGGTCTTCCACCACAGTCGCCACAGTGGAGTTTGCAGTACAACCGGTTAATTTATTGGTAACTTTTACGGTCCAGTCTCCAGCAACAGCTCCTGAAAAATCAATGGCATCACCAGATGGACCTTGAGAAACCCCATCTTTGTACCATTCATACACTGAATTTACACCATCATCTTTTACCGTTAAATTCACCCCTCCTGTACCTTCGCAATAATTTAAATTGGTTGAAGTGAATTGTGCATAAGGAATATCGCTTACATCCACATCAATTTTTGTTCTTGCACTTTCGCAACCTAAACTGTTGGTTTGGGATACATAATAACTCGTTACGCCTACTACTGCAGTATTCACAATCGGAACAGCCATACTTGAACCACCAGAAGCTGCTGCATACCATTTAATATTGGAGCCGGTTACATTTAATGTCAAATCAGGTGCAGGAGTGCTATTTAAACAAACTTTTGCATGCGCTACAACTGGTGCAGCAGGAAGAGGATTGACCACAACCGTGATTGTATCAGTGGCAAAACAATTATTTATATCCGTTCCTTTAACGGCATATAAAGTTGTGGCTATTGGAGTAAATGGAGCATTGTTGCTCACCGAATTGTCCCAAACATAAGTGCTTGCTCCACTTCCGGATAATGTAACACTTCCTCCGGCACATACACTTTTTGCTGAAGTCAGTGCTTTTACGTTTGGTAATGGATTGACTGTAATTGTAGGTGTTCCAGAAAAAGTACCGTTACAGCTCTCGTCATTCAACGCAGTGATTAAATATGTTTTTGTTGTAGCTGGATTAACATTGATGACATAAGGACTCGCAGTAATTCCTGCAATGGTTACTGGCGTAGTTCCGTCGGTATAAGTCAAATACCAAGGTTGTGTTCCTGTTAAAGTTGCTGTTAAGTTGGCACTTGCTCCTTCACAAATAGATGCATTACCAGAAAGTACAAGGGTAGGTTTTGAAGTGACAGAGACAAGTGCTGTTCCGCTAAATGTTCCGGTACAATTCACATCACTAACTGCTGTAATACTGTATGTTTTGGTGGAAGCAGGACTTACACTAAAAACATAAGGACTCGCTGTAATTCCAGAAACAGTTACTGGCGTAGTACCGTCGGTATAAGTTAATGACCAAGGTTGTGTTCCTGTTAAAGTTGCTGTTAAGTTGGTGCTCAATCCTGCGC
>CALPQG020000304.1 GCA_943325655.2 Bifidobacterium breve
TCAGATTCCACTTCACAATGGACACCTTTGCCATCTGCTAATGGTTGGCAACTACACACCCCCATAACGGACTTGCACCGTCGAGTTATTTGCCATGCACGGCACACTAAAACAAATAAGCCATTACCAATTACAGGCAATGGCGTATTTTAAAATATAATCGGAAAATATATTACTTGATTTTTACTGAAAATGGAACGTATCCACGTGCAGAAAATATACCTACCACTTTCAGACCATCAGGTTTGGTATTGTATAAATTCGTTCTAACGTTATCAGATGGAGGTGCGAACAAAGGCCCCAAAGGTCCGCCTTCAGTACTCGAAGCTTGTAAAACGATGTCGTTGTAAAAATTAAAGGTGGCTTTATCAATCGAAAATATTTTAACCGTAATGCTATCACCAATAGTATATGGAAAATCTTTATTTTGATCATAACCGGGCTTGTCTTCATTGGCTTGAGGATTGATTCCAAAAAGAACTGGTCTAGGAAATGTTAAGCCATCAGTAATACCATCTTCCCAAATGTTAAACTTGTCCTGAAGTGATTCCCAATACTTTTCGCCATTTTTATACTTTTCAAAATAATAGTATTCACCTACCCCAGGCAAATCTCTAGCAGCCATTTTAATGGAATACCCTTTTGGAGAAGTTAATTTTTTAGGCTGAAATTCATAACCAACTGAATCTATGACTGCAGGTCGGTGAATTTTACTATCAGCCTTAAATATTTCTCCTTTATAACTGATTTCCAATTGGTATTTATCTCCAACTGATGGCATATCATTTCCTTTTGAATAATAATCGCCAGAGCCTGCAACTAATTCTTTCAAAGTATCAATCATGACAACTCCCAGAGTATCTGTTTTTCTAAATAACACATAAGCAACTGTATTGGGCACAGGACTTGGTTGATTGGTGAAATAAGGAGAGGTTAACCTTAATGTCACTTTGGAAGTAGGTTCTCCCTGTGTTACATAACCCTCAACGGCCAACACCGGAACATTATTGGAATCGTCAAACACTAAGTCCATCTTTTCTCTACAAGCAGTAAATGAGAGAACAAATAGTAATATATAAATTAGCTTTTTCATGTCTATTTAGTAGGTTATTAAAACTTGAAATTATAAGTGATACCTGGAATCACCGAAGCAAAAATTGAAAATCGAAACCCTTGCGCTTGTGATGAATTGTAAGGATCCTGAATTACATAAACAGTAAAAGGATTGGACCTGTTGGTAAGGTTATATACAGAAAATACCCATTCTCCTTCCCAACGTTGGCCTTCATTTTTCTTTTTGTTTTTGATAGTCAAAGCCATATCAATTCTAAAATAAGGTGGTATTCTGTAATTGCTTCTTTTTTCAGAATAATCATATCCTATCATTACACCATCAATATAAAATTTTTGTGAGCCTATGGTCATCGGAGTTCCTGAGCCAAATGCAAAATTACAAGACAAATCCATTCGTTTTTTCAATTGATAAATACCTACCAACGTTACGTTATGTAATTTATCAAACCTTGAAGCATACCATTGATTAATGCTAACGCCATCCACTTTTCGTTCTGTTCTGGATAAGGTATAACTTAACCAACCTGTAAGTTTACCTTTGGTTTTTCGAATGTAAAATTCAGCACCATAAGCGCGCCCTTTTCCTGCAAGAACAGATTTTTCGATGGTATCGTTGATCAACAAATTGGCATAAGGAACAAAATCTAACTGATTCTCCATCAGTTTATAAAACCCCTCTGCCGAAACCTCATAATTATTGTCTTTTAAATTTCTAAAATATCCCAAAGCAACTTGATTGGCAATTTGTGGTTTGATATTGTTGGAACTTGGCGTCCAAATATCTAAAGGGATTGAAGCTGCTGTGTTGGACAATAAATGAATGTATTGTGCATTTCTATTGTAGGATAACTTGATAGAAGACTGATCATTCAATTCATATTTTGCAGAAAATCGAGGTTCCAGATTTGGATACGCTGCGATTACGGCGCCATCACCATATTGGTCGGTAGAAAGCACTTTTTTAGGATCCCTTGGATCAGATGAAGGTCCAAAATTATTGGTCGATCCAGGTCCTAATAGTGTAAAATAAGAAAATCGAAGACCATAGGTCATAGAAAACCTTGCACCTAATTTTTGGTCATTTCCAATATAAGCAGCACTTTCAAGGGCATATTTATAGGGTTTTATAATTTCAGGTCTTGCAACACCTTTGCTTTTCACATTAATGGTTGCAGGTCTGAACTCATAGTATATGGCCTGAGCTCCGAAGGTTAAAGTATTGTTTGGATTAAGGAAATAACTAAACTCGTATTTCGTACTATAATTGATTAATCTCGATTTCCAATTAAACACATCTACTGAATTACCTAAAGTACCTAATTCATAATCATAATTGCTGTAAAATGCAGTGAAATTGGAGAACAGTTTTTGGCCAAATACATGGTTCCACCTGAATGTGGTTGTTGCATTGCCCCAATTGAATCCAAATTCAGGAACGCCAAACTTATCTCTTCCGATATAGCTCGATAAAAACACCTGATTTTTATCATTCAATTTATAATTGAGTTTGGTACTCAAATCATAAAAATACAGAGATGATTTTTTTAAATCTTCATCAGGAGCAAAAGCCAAAAACAAATCACCATAAGACCTGCGGCCAGCAATAATAAATGAACCTTTGCCTTTATTGATTGGAGCTTCTAGGGCCAATCGACTAAAAATTAATCCGACTCCACCTGTTGCTGTAAACTTTTTACTGTTACCTTCCTTCATCCTTACATCCAATACAGAAGATAAACGACCGCCGTATTGTGCAGGCATTCCACCTTTATAAAGCTTCACTTCTTTTACTGCATCAGGATTAAAGATGGAGAAAAAACCAAATAAATGCGAAGAGTTATATACAGGAGCTTCATCCAATAAAACCAAATTCTGATCTATCGCACCACCCCTCACATTAAATCCGGAAGCCCCTTCTCCTACTGTTGATACTCCAGGCAACAAAATAATACTTTTGATTACATCAACTTCTCCAAGCAAAGCGGGGATTTTTTTGATGGTACTAATGTCTAATTTATTGGTACTCATCTCCACATTGGTGATGTTGTCATTGTCCTTTTTAGCAGAAACGACCACCTCTTCGGTGTTTAAAATTTCTTCTTTTAATTCAATATTAATTTGGACATTTGCTTTTAATTCAATTTTTTGCTCCATTTTCAAATACCCAATATATCCATAAACAATCGTATAATTGCCTTCTGGTAAAGTGATTGAATAAAATCCATATTCGTTTACACTTGCTCCGGCCCTAATTTCTTTAACGGTTACCGTTGCACCAATCAGACCTTCGCCATTTGCAAAGTCTTTTACTGTTCCACTAATGGTATATTTATTTTGTGCAGAAATACTACCCATAAATAGGCAGGATAAAATGGCAGCAATGAGGAGTCGTTTTAGAATCATAAGCAATTGAAATCTTGTTGGGAATTAATAAAATAATAATTTCCTGATTTTATCAGCTCAAAATTATATAAAATAAACTAAGCACGAAACAATACAGGATTTCTTTGCTCATTTTCTCGGTAAACCCCCTTTTTAAATAGGTAAAAAATTTTAAATCATATTTTAAGGAAGAAAGGAAGGAATAAATAAAAAAAAATCAGAAATTTAAACACAAGAAAATTAAATCTTTTGAACGCAACACATATATCATCATATTACAAGACTTCAGGCAAAAGGGTTGTTGATTTATTGTTTTCCGTACTCCTCCTCCTTATTAGCTGGCCAATTATATTAATGATAATTGTCATTTTATATACCAGAAACGAAGGTCAAATTGTTTTCAAGCAATTGCGACCAGGGAAATATGGTGTTCCA
>CALPQG020000305.1 GCA_943325655.2 Bifidobacterium breve
CCAACTTTTTTTTGGATTGGAGCATTGAACTGAAGGGTTGAAATATTGGTAGGCATAGGGTTGTTTTATTATTTTAGTGATGTCAGCTTGTATTTTGTCAATTAAAAAAAATACAATTACATTTATAATGTGATGCTTGGTCAAGCCTCTTATCTTCTGATAACGTAACCAAGTTAAAGAATTAAGACCTGTTAGCAATGGCGGGTCTTTTTTTGTTTCTGTTACTGTTTTCAAATGAAAGGAACAATAGTAATATAGCAGTTATGTTATTTTTCATCTGTATATTATATTCATATGAGTGCTAACAAGTAAATATACAGCACTCTACTAAAACTTCTATATCTCCCCAAAACAAAAAAAGTCCCGAAAATACTTCGGGACTTTTTGAATATGTTTGAAAAGACAAGACCTATCTTTTTCTTTCTTTGATTCTTGCTGCTTTACCTTTGGCTTCTCTTAAGTAGAACAATCTTGCTCTTCTTACAACACCTCTTCTCACTACTTCGATTTTGTCGATGCTTGGAGATAACAATGGTAAAATTCTTTCAACACCAATACCATTAGAAATTTTTCTTACAGTGATTGTTTCTCCATTAGAATTTTCATTTCTTCTTTGGATTACAACACCTTGGTATTGCTGAATTCTTTCTTTTGCACCTTCTTTAATTTTAACGTGAACGTTAATGGTGTCACCAGCTTTGAAAGAAGGGAATGAAGCTCTTCTCTCGTTGTATTCGTCTGTAACTATTTTTAATAAAGGATTCATCAGTATCTTGTTCTAAAAACGGATTGCAAATATATATAATTTTTCTTTTAACGCTATTTTTATCTGAAGTTATTTTTCAAATTTCTCGTAAATATCTGGACGCCTCAACTTGGTGCGTTCTATGGCTTGTGCTTCTCTCCACTTTTCTATTTCCTTTTCATGTCCTGAAAGCAATACACTTGGCACCTCAAGTCCTTGATATTCAAAAGGTCTTGTATAAACAGGTGGGGAAAGCAAATCGTCTTGAAATGAATCGGTCAATGCCGAAGTTTCATCTGACAATACTCCAGGAATTAACCTGATAATGGCATCACTAATTACTGCCGCGGCCAATTCTCCTCCCGAAAGCACATAGTCGCCTATGCTAATTTCCATGGTGATGAACAACTCACGTATGCGTTCGTCAATGCCTTTGTAATGTCCGCACAAAATCATCAAATTGCCTTTGAGCGATAAATGGTTGGCCGTTTTTTGGTTAAATGGCTTCCCATCAGGCGTGGTGTAAATAATTTCGTCGTAGGTGCGTTGGCTCTTTAAATGATGGATACAATTTGCAATTGGCTCAATCATCATTACCATTCCGGCTCCACCGCCATAAGCATAATCATCGGTTTGCTTTTGCTTAGAGGTTGAATAGTCTCTCAAGTTGTGTACATGCACTTCAGCGATTCCTTTATCGGCCGCTCTTTTTAAAATAGAGTGGCTAAAAGGACTTGCCAACAAGTCGGGTACTACAGAAATGATGTCAATTCTCATCTGGGATCGGAATTAGTTGTAGTACTTTGGTTATCAAAACAAAGCATTTCGATAAGGGTTCAAAGTACAAGCTACTCTTGCAAATACAATTCAAGCAATCCATCGGGAAGTTGTACGTCCAAACTTTTTGCTTTTTTATTTACCTTCAGGATAATTTGATCGACAATAGGAATTAGTACTTCTTTTTCCTTGTAAATCATGGCAATTAAATCCTGACCTGTAGTCTCAAACACATCTTCAATGATACCAAGTTTGCCATGTATTTTATCAATAATGGTAAACCCAATGATATCGTCATACTGCCATGATTCATCTTCCTGAATCGCTGGAAAATGCTCCGTGCTCACATACAAGATTTGTCCCCGTAATGTGTTGGCCTGGTTTACATCCTTCATTTCATCGAATAAAATAATGGCTTTGCTGCCATTGATTTTAATGCTTTCAACAAAATAAGGGGCATAAGCATTTTTTACTTCTACAAACAATACCGTAGCTTCAGCCAGGATATCCGGATCGTACAAATCTATAGAGGCTTGTAACTCACCTTTTAAACCGTGTGCTTTTTGAAGTTTTCCGACTTGAATGTATTGAACAGTTGCCATGAGCTAATTATAAAAAAGAGACTACCTAGTTAAAAGATAGTCTCTTTTCAGATATGTGTATTACAGCAATGCTTATTCAGCAGCAGGTGCTTCAGAAGCTTCAGCAGCAGGTGCTACCACTTCGTCAACCACTTTTTCAGGAGCAACTTCAGCTACTACTTCAGCTACTACTTCAGGAGCAGCTTCTTCAGCTACTACTTCAGCAACAACAGGTGCAGCAACTTCTTCAGCTACTACTTCTTCAGGAGCTTCTTCAACAGCAACTTCTTCTACCACTACGTTTTTCTTCGCGATAGCTTCAGCTCTTGCAGCATTTACTTTTACTTCGTTTGCTAATTTGTCTTTAAGGGCTGTAACTTTTTTGTCAGATACACCTTTAACAGTAGCAGTTTCTTTGGCTTCTTTTTCAGCTTTCCATGCAGTGTAACGCGCATCAGCAACTTCTTGCGTAATGGCACCTTTGTTTACACCCACTTGTAAGTGTTTTTTGAACATTACACCTTCTTTTTGAAGAATGTTTTTAGCTGTTTCAGATGGTTGTGCACCAACTAATAACCATTTCAACGCTTTTGCTTCGTCTAATACTACCGCTGCAGGATAAGCAGTTGGCGTATAAGAACCTAATTTTTCAATAAAACGACCATCACGTGGTGCTTTTGAATCTGCTACCAAAATATCATAAATTGGTGCTCTTTTCTTTCCTCTTCTCGAGAGTCTGATTTTAACTGACATGTAATAATTAAGTTAATTGAATTGGGATCACGTCCCGATTTATTTTAGCCTTCAAAGTTAAGATTTTATTTTAAGAATGCAAACCTTTTTGGAGTGATGAGTTGTGAGTGTTTAGTTTTTAGTAAAAAGGGTTTCGAGTTTTCGGTTTTCAAGTTAACGGTATTCAAGTTTTCGAGTTTACGGTTTTCGAGTTAACGATTTTCGGTTTTCGAGTTTACGGTTTTCGAGTTTACGGTTTTCGAGTTTACGGTTTTCATGTTAACGATTTTCGAGTTTACGGTTTTGCTGCATTAAATATAATATCAGCCCTAGCGTAGCTACAATTCAACATAAAAAATCCCGACGGGACGATATAATTGTAGTTTATGGAATGATTCAGTACCAATTCATCAATACATCTTATAAAAATATGTATTATTGTAAATAAATATCAAACAAGTTTGTAAACCCAACAATGGAAATTTTAATCATTTTTGTTTTAACGCTTTTAAATGGCTTCTTTGCCCTTTCGGAAATCGCGTTGGTTTCTGTAAAAAAAAGTAGGATGGAACATCTTGCCGCTCAGGGAAATACAAGAGCAAAAACAGTACTTACCCTCTTAGAAAATCCTGAAAACTTTTTATCCTCTGTACAAGTTGGAATCACTTTGGTAGGCATTATTTCTGGTGCATATGGTGGCGCTGCATTGACAGATAACCTAGAACAATACCTTGTTCATTTCCCCATCCTTCATCCACATGTACATACCATTTCGTTGATGACTGTCATTGGAAGTATTACTTATTTCTCCATCGTCATTGGTGAATTGGTACCCAAATCAATTGCGATGAACTATGCCGAACCCATTGCTTTGGTGACGGTACCTGTGATTAAATATTTCACTTTAGCAACTTATCCATTTGTACAATTACTTTCTTTTTCAACCAGTATTTTACTTAAAGTGATTGGCATCAAAGAAACTGACGGCGAACGGGTAAGTGAAGAAGAATTGTTGTTTATGCTCAAAAATGCCAG
>CALPQG020000306.1 GCA_943325655.2 Bifidobacterium breve
ATTCAAACTGGACTAGGCGGACATTTAAAATTGACTCTTCAACTTTAGAAGAAAATTAAAAAACGAACGCCCACCAACATCAAACTGACGCACCATGCGGTTTATGCTTCGGAGGATTCGACGCATTTTTGTGAGCCATTACCAAAATGGTGTGAATTACTTTCGTAAATTAAAATATTGATATTAGCCACAATATTTGCCCATTTATAAAAACTTGGATGTTGTTGTGAATTAAAAACGTCATGTGAATTCAAAGAACAGACTCGGAAATGGGTATTCGTTTTATTTGAATGCCACAATTTGAAAAGGGCTATATAATAATACTGGTGAACTTCACTTTTATGCTTATTCAATCGCAAAATTTCCAACAAAAAATAGTTGCTAAATTATTTAACAACATTACAAAATGTGCTTATTGGGGCGTCATTTCTACTTTCAACTCATCATACTTATAATTAACAATCTCACCTGAAATAATAAGCTTAATTGCATCTTCAATTACATTTAAAGGAGCAACAAACCATTCTCTTGGTGTATGTCTATTGCCTTCTAAATCAAAAATATCAACATTTAAACAAACTTTACCGAATACATTATGTAGTAATAACTCTAATTTTTGAGGATTCATATTATAACATTTGAAAGAGGTTACGATATGAACATCAGCCATTAAATAGGTAGGTTCTTTGCTGGCATTCTTTACGCGTTCTTCAACTGACGTGCTTGAAAATCCAATTTTATAAAGGTTGCTAATCTCTTTAATTTCAGGTTTAATACTTTTTGATTTCAATACATAAATATGCCCTGTCAATAAATCCTCATTGGTAATATTACCTAAAAAACCTTCGTTAATTGTTTCATTATTAAAGGTAACACCTTCACCATTTTGAAATAAGCCTTTACCTAACGAACGGAAAAGCATGTTAGATTCTGTACCATTTTCAAATATTAAATGTGTTCTACCATCTCTTTTACCAAATTTATCTACGGTAATATCAATTAATGTTTTAACATAAACCAACATCCCATTCATTACAAAAAATGCACCTTCTTGTATTTGATTTTCGTGGAACTTAACACGTT
Organism: Bifidobacterium breve; assembly: GCA_943325655.2. Taxonomy (GTDB): domain Bacteria; phylum Bacteroidota; class Bacteroidia; order Cytophagales; family UBA9547; genus CALPQG02. The sequence goes on from CALPQG020000306.1 coordinate 1,084, forward strand.
TTCGCTTATTAGATTTCAAATCATTATGAACGTTTTTAAATAAAGATTCATAATTGTAGAAATCTTTACATGCTTTTCTTTGGGCAAAAAAATCTGTTGCAGCCCTATCTTTATCATAAGGTGTCACATGTTTGAGGTCAAATAAAGAATCAGCTTCATCGTTTTCAAGTAAACCAAAAGTATCATCATTAAAAATATCTTCAATAGAATTGTATGCTTTGGGTCTACTATTTAAAAGCATAAATGTATCATATATCCTTAGCATTTCTACTTTCAAGTCATTTTCTCTTATTCCATTCAAACGTGAACAAAGCATTCGTTCTTTCATATCACCACTATGTAGCGGTTCACGATTATGTTGTTCATAAAAATCAATGATTTCCATAAAACTTGCCACAAGCTTTTCATCAGCATTGCGTGCAGGACTACTTGCTGCTTTTACTTTTAACAAGCCAAATGGATCATTGGCAAAAATTTCATCTAAAATGCTATTCTTATCCATTTGCTCTTTTTCTTTTTTCTTCTGTTAAATATATAATACACTCAGCCATGCGTCTTTCGCTAAAATCAGAAGATTGTAAGCTTGGCTCTCTATTATTCATTTTTTGAAAATTAATAATTTTAGGCCAGAGTATTTTCGCTTCTTCAAAATCCATCTTAATTCTAGTAGCTTCAATAGTATCTTGAATTACTTTTAAAACATTGGTATTAACAGATTTTGACATTATTTCATAAGCCTTCTGAAATGGATTTACAGAATCAATTAAGTCGATATGCAAGTCATCTATGTTGATAAATTTGTTAGCTAATTTTAAAAAACGTTGGTCAGCAACACCTTCTTTTTTAGAGTAATCAGATAGAGGTTCATGTGCTAATTGACTAAAAGATAATGCTTCATCGTCTGTGAAGCTAGGGTAAATAGTTTGAATAACCTTAGGTAACAGTGTAGCATTTATTTCACTCTGTGGCATTGCTGCCGCTATTGCTTGCTGAATACTTGGATCTTCGTTAATGGCTTTTTTTATATCTGCCAAATCAATGATTTGATTGTTTTTTATAACAGAATCAAGCACTACATATTGACGAATTTCTTCTTTTTCTTCTGCTGACAAATCAGGGTATTTCCTATCGATTATTTGAGGAATAAATACCTTATTCAATACTTCGGCATCTATATTACTTGTAACAGCCCTCAAAATAGTATTGTCTTGTAAAATAGTAGCTTTCAAATCTTGAATATCAGATTCAATAATGTCTTTTACTCGTTTTGTGCTAGGCATTTTAAAACCATTTATTTTAATGTAACCTGGTTCTGGTTTATCAACGTCAGATAGTTTGGTTTTAAATTTAAAATTAGGTGCTAATACTTGCTCCATTAACAATGATGCCGTAATTGCTTTTAGCATATTGTTTACTGATGTTTTTACTTCATCACTTTGGGCATCAGGCTCTGCAATTAAATTGGTAAATTGTGCATGACTTTTATTATCACTATCTCTAGTACAACGCCCAATAATTTGAATAATTTCAGTTAATGAACCTCTATATCCTATCGTTAGTGCATGTTCGCAATAAGGCCAATCAAAACCTTCTTTTGCCATGCCTAAAGCAATAATGATATCAATATCATCTACTGATTTTACTTCACGTAAATAGTTTTGAATAATATCTCTTTCTTTAGAGTTATCATTTACCAAGTCGGCAATTTTTAAAACTTTACCGTCACTATGTCTTTTTACATAATGAACTCCTGTTTCCGAATCTACCCTTTCTACACTACCAATGGCGTCTATTATAGTATCAACTTCAACATATTTATCTTTTAATGATTCGGCAGCATTTACATTTGGTATATGAATAATTGTTTTTTTATCAGTATCTAATACTTCCATGATGGCAGAAGTATATTTTCCTTGGTAAAAATGATAGCCTATACCCAATGACTTTAAGTGCTTATAACCATTGAGTTGTTGGTAATAATTATAAGTTACTTTTGTAAATTTAGCTTCGTTTTCAGGAGTTAAAACAGGAACACTGTCTCCTCTAAAATATGACCCAGTCATGGCTACAATATGAGCTGATGACTTTGACATAATATTCCCAAGTAATGCACCTAACTTATTGTCATTATCAGCTGAAACGTGGTGAAACTCGTCTATTGCTAAAAGTGTATTATTAAATACTTCTTCGTCTAATTCTTCAAAAGCAAAACGCAATGTAGCATGTGTACAAATCAATATTTTCTCTTCATTGTCCATGAAGTTCTTAAACGCTTGTACTTTACTGCTACTTCCGTCCGAACCTGGCGTACATAAGTTGTAATTATCATTAGGTTTCCAATCTGCAAAAAAGCCTTCTTTGGTTAACAGTGTTTCTCTAAACGAGCCACCAATTGACCGCTCAGGTACTGCAACTATTACTTTTTTTAAGCCTTGCTTTACCAATTTATCTAAACCAATAAACATTAAAGCCCTTGATTTTCCCGAAGCTGGTGGTGCTTTTAAAAGTAAATATTGTGCATCACGAGCCTGAAATGCTTTTTCTTGCATTTCACGCATTCCATATTGATTTGTATTTGCACTTGCCCCAGTTTGGGCATAGTTTAAATTTAATATATCTGGCATAATTTATAAAATCAAATAATATTGTGTTTGAAATAATATCTATTTAGAGTTATAGAAATCAACTTTTAGGAAATTCTTTAATAACCTTTAATATTTCTTTAATAACCTTTAATATTTTTATCGAATTAATTAAAGCATAACTC